>PNJT01000096.1 GCA_013822005.1 Novosphingobium sp.
CGCTCGATCCGGATCGGGGCGGGCAGCTATATCAATGCCGGGGTGGTGATCGGGGCGATGTCGATGCTGGGCGAGGGGGTGCTGGTCAACCGCGCGGCCTCGCTGGGGCATCATACGGTGCTGGGCGATCTGGTCAGCGTGGGGCCGGGCGCGACATTGGCGGGCAATATCCATGTCGGCGCGGGCTCGGTGATCGGGGCGGGGGCGGTGGTCTTGCCCAATGTCCGGATCGGTGCCGGTTCGATCGTTTCGGCGGGGGCCGTGGTGCGCAAGCATGTCGGCGACGGGGTGCTGGTGATCGGCAACCCGGTCGAAGAGCGGCGCTTCAACCCGCGCATGTCCTCGCTCAATGTCGAGGACGGCGAATGAGCCTGGTCGCGCTGTGGGACAATGCCCTGACCGGCGGCAAGGCCGAATGGATGGCCTTGCCCGGTGCCAGCATGGACTATGCCGCGCTAGTCCAGGCCGTGCGGCGCTGGTGCGGATGGTTCGATACGGCGGGGATCGGCGTGGGCGACCGGGTGCTGATCCGCACGAGCGATGATGTCGTCGCCGCAACCGGCTTTATCGCGGCGATGCTCGATGGCGTCGTGCCAGTGCTGATGACCGGCGACATGCCCGATCTGCGCGCACTGGCAGTGGCGCACACGGTGGCGGCCAAGGCCTTTGCTGCCGATCAGCTGCCGGCCGGCCAGCCGGGGATCACAGTCGGGCCTGAAACCACCGGCGGCTGGTTCAGCCGCAAAGTCGATCCGCTGGGCGGGCTGCCCGATGCAGGGCGCGATCCGCGGCTGCCGCAGGGTCCCGATGGTCTGGCCTATGTGCTGTTCACTTCGGGCACGACCGCCAGCCCCAGCGGGGTGCAGATCACGCGCGGCAATCTGCTCGCCAATCTGGCCACCCTGTCGCGGCTGTTCGACTTTGGCCCGCGCTCGCGAATCTTCAACGACATGATCCTGGCCCATGCTGACGGGATGATCCAGGGTCCGGTGATGGCGCTGGCCAACCGGTGTGCGGTGGTCCGCTCGGGCGGGTTCACGATTGCGGGGATGGAAAAGTGGCTGGGCCGGGTGCGCCAGAGCCGCGCCAGCCATGTCATCACCGTGCCGACAATCTGGGCAATGATCGATGCCTATGCCGCGCACGACGACTATTTCGATGCGAGCGAATGCACGCATCTGATGTCGGTGGCGGCCAAGCTGCCTGAGGAGCTGTGGGCGCGGCTGGAGGGCCGGTTCGAGCGGCCGGTTTACAACCAGTACGGCCTGACCGAGACGGTCGCCTCTGCGCTCTATGCCGGACCGCAGCACGAAATGGGCGCTTTCGGCACGATCGGCAAGCCGGTCGATTGCGAGGCACGGATCGATCCTGAAGCCAGCGGGCCGGAAGGCGAATTGCAGCTGAAAGGCGCGCACATCTTCCCCGGCTACTGGCAGGATGCGGAGCGCACCCGCGCCAGCTTCACCTCCGACGGCTGGCTCAAGACCGGCGACCTCGCCCGGCTGCGCGGCGACGGCAGCTTTGACGTGCTCGCGCGGATCAAGTCGGTGATCATGATGGGCGGCTTCCTGATCCGCCCCGACGAGATCGACGAGGCCATGCTGCGCCACCCGGCGGTGCGCGAAAGCGTGACCTTGGGGATCGAGGACGCGATGTTCGACGAGGTGCCGGTCACTGCCGTCGTCTTGCAGGCCAAGGCCAGCGAGGAAGAGCTGACTGCCCACGCCCGCGCCTATCTGGAAAGCCAGAAGGTGCCCAAGCGGATCGTCGCCATGGACGCGATCCCGCGTGGTGACAGCGGCAAGGCGCGGCTGAAGGAACTGCGCGACCTGCTGGGTACAAAGCAACCGGGCGGCGGCGAAGCTGACGCAAGCGAAGACCTGGAAAGCCAGGTGATCGCGCTGGCGGCGGACGTGTTCCGGGTCGATCCGGCGGCACTCTCGCTGCAATCGCGCGGCGGCTCGGTGGCGGGGTGGGACAGCTTCTCGCAACTCAATTTCCTGATGGCGGCGGAAGACCGCTTCCAGGTCTCGGTCCCGGCATCGCTGGTTGCGCAGATCGAAACGATCGCCGATATGGTCAGCGCGATCAAACGCCTGCGCCGATGACGCTGCGGCAGCTCTGGCTGGCCTGGCTGCTGGGACCGCTGGCGCTGGGCATCGCGCTGGTCTGCGCGGCGCTGTGGGCACCCGAACCGGCGCAAAGGTTCGACGGCGCACAAGTCGTGGTGATCGGCTCCTCGCTGGGGGTCCATGCCATGCCCTTGCGCTTCCACTTGAGCGACGGGCGGCAAGTGCGGCGGATCGGGCTGTCGGTGCCCACTGAGGACGAACTGCTGACGCTGTTCGAAGCGGCCATCGCCGAGCGGCCGAGCGAAGTCCTGCTCGAAGCCGCGCCGTTTCTCGCCGACTTTGCCTTTGAACAGCCCAAGGGCTGCCAGGTCCCGGCGCGCGGGCTGCGGCAGGCGCTGCGCAGCGGTCAGCTGGAGGTGGTCGATCGGCTGCGGCGGCTGTTCGGCCAGCGCACCAGCCTTGATGGCATGCTCGAGCCGCGCTGGCTTGATCGTCCGCAAGACATTGACCCGACGGTCATGGCGACGTTCTATCCGCTGACCATTCATCCACCTTGTCTGGAGGAACGGCTGGCACGGGCTGTCGCCAAAGCCCAGGCGCAGGGCATTCGTGTGACATTGGTGGCCTACCCGCGCTCGCCCTATGGCAAGGCCCGGCTGGGCGCGCAGCAAGAGCGCGAATTGACCGAGGCGTCCCGGCAGTTGGCGGCGCGGCTTGGGCTTGGCCTGCTGGTCCCGAGCGCCGGGTGGACCGACGGCGAATTCACCGATCACGCGCACCTCAACGCGCGGGGCCGGGCGCGGTTCATGCGCGATCTTGGCATGTGGCTGGAGCAGCCGCGATGACCGCGCTGTCCACCCTGGTGATCCTGGCCGCGCTGCTGGCAGTGCCGCTGGCCTGGCTGGGCCGGGAACGCGGGATCGATCTGGTCGCGCTGCTTTGCGCTGCCGTGCTGGCCTGGATTTCGCCGCTCAGCGCGGCCTGGATCGTGGGGCTGGGCGTGGGCCTGCCGCTGGCGATGCGGCTGGCCCAGCAGCACGGCGGGCGCGCGCCGCTGGCGGGGGTGACGGCGCTGGTGGTGCTGGGGGCCTTCGCCGCAGCCCAGCTTTCCTCCGGCATCGTCTGGATCGGCGGGGCCTTTTTCACGCTGCGCCAGCTGCATGTGATCGCCGAATGGTGGATGGGACGGATCGAGGCACCTTCGGTGGCCGCGCACTTGCGCTACCAGCTGTTCCTGCCCGCGCTGTTTGTCGGCCCGGTTCACCGCCTGCCCGCTTTCGAGCGCCAATGCCAGCGCCGCCGCTGGGACCTGGGCGAGTTCCTGAACGGGGCCGAGCGGGTGCTGATCGGGGCCTTTTCGGCCGAATTCATCGGCAACGTGGTGGTGGCGAACCTGCGCGCGCGGGTGAGGCATGGGCTGGCGGACAGCAACGCGTTCCTGCGCGACTGGGCCTTGTCGGCGGCGGACTGGGTCATGCTGTTCTTCAACTTCGCCGGGATGACCGCGATCGCGCTGGGGATCGCGCTGATGATGGGGATCCGGCTGGAAGAGAACTTCAACCGGCCGTGGCTGGCCAGGGATCTGCTCGATTTCTGGTCGCGCTGGCATATGAGCCTGACCAATTGGTGCCGCGACTATGTTTATCGACCGGTCGTGGCGCTGACCCGCTCGACCCTGGCGGGGCTGGTCGCAGCCATGCTGGCGATTGGCCTGTGGCACGAGATTTCGTTCTATTATGTCCTTTGGTCGTTCTGGCAGACGCTGGGCGTGGTGCTCAGCCGGACGATTATGCCCAAAATTGCCTCGCAGATCCCGGCACCCGCGCGCCGGGTGCTGGCACCGCTGGCAATCCTGGCCTGGCTGGCGCTGGCGCGACCGGTGATTGGACTGCTGCTGTGACCCCGCTGGCGCAATATATCGCGCGGCTGGTACCGGGCTGGGCGGTCTGTCCGGTCCTTGCGCTGTGTTATGCCGTCATGCTGATCGCCGTACTGATCGCCAGCAGCAACGATATGGCGCAGATCATCTACATCGACGTGAGGGGGCAATGAGTCTGGGCGGGAGCGCGCGGGTCTTGGTGCTGGGGGCGAGTTACGGCCTGCTGCCGGGGATGCGGCTGGCCTTGGCCGGGCATCAGGTCACGCTGGTGGGCCGGGCCGACGAGATTGCAGCAATGGGCCGCGAGGACCTCCGGCTCGAACTGGTCGGGCGCCGCGATGGCGCGCCGATTGTGCTGGCGCTGCCGCCGGGGCAGGGGATATCGCTCACCACTCCGGCCGAGGCCGATCCCGGCCCGGCGGACATGGTGCTGCTGGCGATGCAGGAACCGCAGTACGCCGATCCGGTGGTGGCCGAACTGATGGGCCGCGTCGCCGCATCGGGCAAACCGTGCCTCTCAATCATGAACCTGCCGCCGCCGCCGTTTCTGGCGCGGCTGGGGATCGATCCGGCGGCGCTCGACGGCGTCTATGCCAGCGCGGCGGTATGGAGCCACTTTGCGCCCGAACAGGTCACCTTGGCCAGCTCGGATGCCCAGGCGGTAAGGCTCGATCCTGCGCAGCCCGGTGTGCTGACGGTGACACTGGCTTCCAACTTCAAGGCCGCGCCTTTCGCCCCGCCCCAGGATCAGGCGCTGCTCGAGCGGCTGGCGCGCGATTGGGCCGCATTCAAGCACCAGGGCCAGCGCCCGCCGGTGCAATTGCTCGCCCAGCAGTGGCTGCATGTCCCGCTGGCCAAGTGGCCGATGCTGATTGCCGGCAACTGCCGCTGCCTGGTGGAGGGCGGCATTCGCCCGATTGCCGAGGCGGTGCATGACGATCTTGCCGTCAGCGAAAGGCTCTACGGCACCGTGACCGAACTGGCGCTTTCACTCGGCGCGCGGGCGGTCGATCTGGTGCCCTTCGCGGCCTATGCCAAGGCCGCACAAGGCCTGACCCGCCCGTCCTCGCTGGCGCGCGCGCTGGCCTCTGGCGCGACCCGGGTGGAACGGATCGACCTCCTGGTGATGCGCCTCCTGGCCGCGCAAGGCCTCGATCCCGCGCCGCTCGAGCCGATTGTCGCGGCTATCGAGGCACGGCTGGCCGAAAATGCCGCAAGAATCGCTTCCGCAGCTTAACGATTGCCATATTTAACCGTTCGGTTAAACGCTGACTCGCGAGTCAAATTTGCGAGGGAGCACGGCGGATGGCAATCAGGACCCGGATCACCGAAATGCTGGGGATCGAACACCCGGTCGTCCAGGGCGGGATGCAATGGGTGGGCGTGGCCGAAATGGCCAGCGCGGTTTCCAACGCGGGGGGCCTGGGGATCCTGACCGGGCTGACCCAGCCCAGCGCCGAGGCGCTCGCGGCCGAGATCGAACGCTGCCGGGGGATGACCGACAAGCCGTTTGGCGTGAACATGACCGTGTTCCCCACGATCAACCCGCCCGATTACAAGGCCTATACCCAGGCGATCATCGATTCCGGCATCAAGATCGTCGAAACCGCCGGCACCCCTGCGGTGCGCGAACTGTGGGAGATGATGAAGCCCCACGGGATCACCATCCTGCACAAATGCACCGCGGTGCGTCACGCGCTTTCGGCCGAACGCGCCGGGGTCGATGTGATCTCGATCGACGGGTTCGAATGCGCCGGGCACCCGGGCGAAGACGATATCCCGGGGCTGATCCTGATCCCGGCCGCTGCCGACAAGGTCAAGATCCCGATCCTCGCCAGCGGCGGCTTCGGCGACGGGCGCGGCCTCGCCGCTGCCCTCGCATTGGGCGCCGATGGGATCAACATGGGCACACGCTTTACCGCCACGGCCGAAGCCCCGATCCACCAGGCCTTCAAGGACGCGATGGTGGCGAACGACGAACGCTCGACCGACCTGATCTTCCGCACCTTCCGCAACACCGCGCGGGTTGCCAAGAACGAGATCAGCCAAGCCGTTGTCGCCGCCGAACGTGAAGGCAAGGACTTCACCGCCGTCGCCGACCTGGTCAAAGGGTCGCGCGGCCGCGAGGGCCTGACCACCGGCGATACCAACCACGGCGTCTGGTCGGCGGGCATGATCCAGGGCCTGATCCACGACATTCCGACCTGCCAGGAACTGGTCAGCCGGATCGTATCCGACGCCGAAAGCATTATCCGCCAGCGCCTTGCCGGCATGCTGGCCTAAGAGGAGAACACCCATGGCCGAAGCCTATATCATCGACGCCGTTCGCACCCCGCGCGGGGTGGGCAAGCCCGGCAAGGGCGCGCTTTCGCATTTGCATCCGCAGCACCTCGCCGCGACCGTGCTGAAAGCGATCAAGGAGCGCAACAACCTCGATACCAGCACCATCGACGATATCGTCTGGTCCACAAGCTCGCAGAACGGCAAGCAGGGCGGGGACCTCGGCCGGATGTCGGCGCTGGCGGCGGGCTATGACATTTCGGCCAGCGGCACCACGCTCGACCGGTTCTGCGGCGGCGGGATCACTTCGGTGAACCTTGCCGCGGCATCGGTCATGTCGGGCATGGAAGACTGCGTGATCGCCGGCGGCACCGAAATGATGAGCTATGCCGCCGCTTTCGCGGCCGAGCAGGCCAATGCCGGGATTCCGCCGCGCCTGATGGGTTCGGGCAATGCGGCGCTCGACGTGCTGCACCCGCAAAGCCATCAGGGCGTCTGCGGCGATGCGATTGCCTCGATGGAAGGGATCAGCCGCGAGGAGCTGGACGCGCTCGCCCTCACCAGCCAGGAACGCGCCGCCCGCGCGATCCGCCAAGGGCGTTTCGACAAGTCGCTAGTCACCGTCTACAACGAGGACGGCACGGTCGCGCTCGACCATGAGGAATTTCCGCGCCCGGAAACCACTGCCGAAGGGCTGGCTTCGCTCAAGCCCGCCTTCACCGGCCTCGCCGATTTCGACATCGGCGGCACCACTTTCCGCAAGCAGATCAACCGCCGCTATCCCGATCTGGAAATTCAGCACTTCCACCATGCCGGCAACAGCTCGGGTGTGGTCGATGGTGCGGCGGCGCTGCTGATCGTTTCAGAAGGCTATGCCAAGGCAAACGGCCTCAAGCCGCGCGCGCGGATCGTCGCCTATGCCAACCAGGGCGATGACCCAACCTTGATGCTCAACGCCCCGGTTCCGGCAGCCAAGAAGGTGTTGGCCAAGGCCGGCCTGACCAAAGAGGACATCGACGTCTGGGAAATCAACGAGGCCTTCGCGGTGGTTGCCGAGAAGTTCATCCGCGACCTCGAGCTTGACCGCGACAAGGTGAACATCAACGGCGGCGCGATGGCGCTGGGCCACCCGATCGGTGCGACAGGCTCGATCCTGATCGGCACCGCGCTCGACGAACTGGAGCGGTCTGGCGGGCGCTATGGCCTGATTACCATGTGCGCTGCGGGCGGGATGGCCCCGGCGGTGATTATCGAGCGGCTGGACTAAGATAGCCTTCTTCTCTCTCTCACCCCACCTCCGTTCGTGTCGAGCGAAGTCGAGACACCGCGCGAGGCATCTCGACTTCGCTCGATGCGAACGGCTAAGGTGGGTTGAGGGAGAGATTCCATGACCGACCTTCTCCAGAAAATCGCCCAGATCGTCGGCCCGCAAGGCCTGATCACCGGTGCCGACGTGCAGGAGCGCGCGGCCGATTTCATGGGCTTCACCCGCTGCCAGGCCAAGGCGATTGTCCGCCCGGCCAGCACCGCCGAGCTCTCCGAAGTGATGAAGCTGTGCCACGCCGCCGGGCAGACCGTGGTCGCTGCGGGCGGCAACACCGGGCTGGTCCAGGGGCAGGTTTGCGCCCCCGCCGACATCCAGGTCTCGCTCGAACGGATGCGTGCGATAGGCGCAATCGATCCGGTGGGCCGGACCATGGTGGTCGAGGCCGGCTGCGTGGTCCAGCACGCCCAGGAAGCCGCCGAAGAGCAAGGCCTCAAGTTCGCGGTCGATTGGGGTGCGCGCGGCAGTGCCACGATTGGCGGCGGGATCTCCACCAACGCCGGCGGCAATTCGGTGGTCCGCTATGGCATGATGCGCGACAACGTGCTGGGGCTGGAAGCTGTGCTGGCGGATGGCACGGTGATTTCCAGCATGAACGTGCTGCTCAAGAACAATGCCGCCTATGACCTCAAGCAGCTGTTCATCGGCAGCGAGGGGACGCTGGGGATTGTCACCCGCGCAGTGCTGAAATTGCAGCCCGCTCCGCTCACCACCCAGACCGCGATGCTGGCCTGTGCCGATTTCGCTGCGGTGCAGCGGCTGTTTGTCGAGATCGGGCGCCAGCTCGGCCCCGGCCTGACCGCGTTCGAGGTGATGTGGGCAAGCTTCTATGAGCCGATGGTCGCCTCGGGCCGCCACACCCCGCCGCTGGGGGGCGGGCACGGCTGCTATGTCATCACCGAGATGAGCGGCACCGATCCCGACAGCGATCCGGGGCGGTTCGAGAGCGTGCTGGGCGGACTTATCGAAAGCGAACTTGCAGCCGACGCCGTGATCGCCACCAGCCAGGCGCAGGCCGACCAGATCTGGGCGATCCGCGACGACATTCCCGGCCTGATGATGTTCACCATGCCCAGCGTCACTTTCGACGTCAGCCTGCCGATCCGCGCAATGGACCGCTATGTTGCTGACCTGACCAAGGCGGCCGAGGCCGAATTCGGCGAGACGCTCAAGCTGGTGGTATTCGGCCACATCGGTGATGGCAACCTGCACATTCTGATGGGTGCTCAGCCGTTTACGGAGGCAACCAAGCACCGGATCGAGGCGCTGGTCTATACCCCCCTGCAGGCGCTGGGCGGATCGGTTTCAGCCGAACACGGCATCGGCATCGACAAGCGCGACTGGCTGGCGATCAGCCGCTCGGCCGACGAGATCGCGCTGATGAAGACATTGAAGGCAGCGCTTGATCCCAAGGGAATCTTGAACCCGGGAAAGGTACTAGTCTAGGTCGATTTGTCATAGACAAAACACGCCTCCAAGGTCCGCCTACCCTGAGCTTGTCGAAGGGCTGTCCTTGTTCTTTGCGAGCTTGAAAGACAGGACAGTCCTTCGACAAGCTCAGGATGGACGGGGTTTGGGTTGAATGTGGAGTAGGGCGGAGAGGAATGCGATAGAATGAGCGACATGACTTACGAAGTGGCGGAGCATGTCGCCACGATTACCTTCACCCGGCCCGAGCGACTGAAAACGATGTCCCCGGTCTGAACACTTCGCAACAGGGAGGATCTTGAGCCTCCCTGTGGCCGCAGGCCATGGGGAGGGGGACCGCCGCGAAGCGGGGGTGGTGGGGCCAGCTAACTCTCGTCCTTGCACAACCTGACAATCACATCCGCCACCTCGCCCGGCGATTTCAGCACATCCTTGGCAGCAATTCGTACGACCCGGTACCCTGGGCTTCCAGCCAGGCGACCTTGCGTTCGTCGCGCTCGGGCCGGTCGCCCATGTCATGAGCGACTCCGTCAATCTCGAAACAGGTCTTGGCGCAGGGGCAATAGATATCGACCACGTAAGGTCCGGCGGGGTGCTGCTGGCGGAATTTGAGGTCCGATTGCCTGAGTTCGTTCCACAGCAGGGCTTCGGGCAGGGAGCGGTTCTTGCGGAGTTCAACACAGTTTTGCGGGTCGTCTGTCGCGCCATGGGCCCCTCCGTCAGCCCTTCGGGCTGCCACCTCCCCATCGGCTTCGCCGACAGGGATGGTCATCAACCAAGCAACACCCCGCGCCCCACATCCCTGGCATTGATCGCGCCTGAAAGCCCCAGCGCCGTCCGCATGTCCTGCTTCATCAGGCCAAGGTAGCGGGTCAGCGCGGCTTCGCCCCCAGCCGCTAATGCCAAGGCCCAGGGGCGGCCGATCAGCGCGGCTTTGGCACCTAGCGCAAGTGCGCGGACCAGGTCCTGACCGGTGCGGATGCCGCCATCGACCAGCAGCGTTGTTTCTTCGCCCACGGCGTCGGCGATGTGGGGGAGCATCGCGGCGGTTGAGGCTACCCCGTC
>PNJT01000097.1 GCA_013822005.1 Novosphingobium sp.
GCGGGCATAGGCGGCGAAAGTTTCTTCACTGACGTCCGAAATCTCGCCGGCTGTCCACGGGCCGCCGGGCAGCGCATTTGAACGCGCCGAGATCGGGAACCAGGCATTCGGCGTCAGCGTGAAGTTGGTGATCGCACGGGCCTGCGGCCTGATCGCACCACTCAGATAGTCAGCGACCATATTGTCGCCGCCAAAGAAGAAGGCCGAACCGTCGCCAAACGGCACCGGCGCGTTGCCGCGCTGGAAGTTGTCACCAAAAGGACTGCGCAGATTGGCCGAACCAGGGAAGTCGCGGACATAGGCGCCGCCGCAGCCAAAGGCTTGGAAATCACCGCAGTTCCAGTTGCCGCCGCGCCCGGTCCACGGCGCCCCCAGATTCCCCCAGTTCGAGAAATTGGCGCTGCGCGTCACGCGGTTGCGATCACCCCAACGCCCGCCGAAACGTGCCTTCTTCAAGAAACCGTCGTCGCTGACGTCATATTCGGCGTCAAAGCGCACGCTCGTCAGGCCGCCGTCATTCTTGACCTGGTTGTCGAGCAGGAACCAGTACATGGTCCGCGACGGATCGTTGAAATAGCTCGATGGTGACGTAGTCGAACCGGGCTGCAGAAACTCCACCAGCGGCGTCGAACCCCGATTGTCAATGCGGACGTCGGTATAGGTCTGCATGGCCGAAATGAAGCCATCCTCGGTGCGGTCCGACCTGATATGCTGGAACTCAATGTTCATGCGCAGCCGATCCGTGGGGTTCAGCTTCACATGGGCCGAAAAATCCTCGGTCATCGCCGTGTCTTCGCGCTGGAAGCGCAACAGTTCGGTGGGGATACCGCGCCCACCGGTGAACGGCTGGACCTGCGTGAGCGTACCCGCAACCCATTGGTTGCCGCGGAACTCCGGCGTCGTGCCTGGTGCCGTCACAGGGAACAGGCCATCGTCATTGACCAGCGCCAGCACCGCAAATTCGTTTAGCGTCGCATTGGTTTTTGCACGCAAATACTCCAACGTGAGTTGTGCGCGGCCGTCGTTGCTTTCCCATTGACCGATTGCCGAGAAGGCGCTGCGATCGCGGGTCAGGCCGGTGGTCCGCACGCCCGCGCCCTTGGGCACGAAGACCGAATTGGCCGGAGGGAAGTTGCTGGGATTGTATTGCTGGGTGCCGCCAAAGCCGCCAGATCCGACAGGGCGAACGCGAATGCAGCCCGTGGTGAGCGAACGCTCACGATAGCAAGGATCGGTGATCTGCGAAGCGTCGGTCTTGGTCACCAGTTCCGACTGGGCATAGGCCAGTTGGAGACCGAAAGTGCCGATGTTGGATTCAAACGTGTTCGACGCGAGGATCGAGAAGCCCGGCGACCATTTCTTGGCCATGTCGCCATAATTGGCCTCTAGCGTGCCGGCAATGTTCAGCCCCGGCTTGTCGAGCGGCTTGCGGGTAACCAGGTTGACCGTGCCCGAGATCCCGCCGTCGATCATGTCGGCGGTGTTGTTCTTGAACACTTCGATCCGGCCCAGCAGTTCGGGCGAAACGTCGTTGAAGGAAAGCTCGCGCCCGCCATTGGCCGAGAAGATGTCGCGGCCGTTCAGTTCCGAACGGACATAGGGCAGGCCGCGGATGATCACGCCCGAACCTTCGACCGAGAACCGGTCAGGGTCGTTGCGCTGTTCGAAGCGCGAGATGTTGATCCCGGGCACGCGCTGCAGCGCTTCGGCCACCGAACGGTCGGGCAGGGCGCCGATATCTTCGGCGGTGATCACATCGACAAAGGTATCGGACCGGCGCTTGATGCCTTGGGCGCTCTGCAGCGACTGGCGGAAGCCGGTGACGGTGATTTCGGCTTCTTCGGCAGGCGCCTCGGCGGCTGCTTCGGGCTGGGCTGCGTCCTGCGCCATGGCCGGCTGCGCCGCAAGCGCGCACAGCGCAATCGTCGAGGCCGAAGTCAGCGCCGTCATGCGGCGGAGATTCATTGCGCCAAAAAGCCTGTTGCGAGCCATTCCCATCCTCCCCTACCCGCGAAATTTCGCGAGGCGTGTTTTCATCGTCGCGAAGAGGCATAGATTCAATTGTGAGCGTTCACAAGAGAGAAAATGAACGTTCACAATTGCGCCGCGCGCGCTATAGTGCCACGCTGGGATAAAGGGAGCAGAGCGGCATGCCGATCGAAAAAATCGTGATCGTAGGTGGGGGGACCGCGGGCTGGATGGCCGCCGCCGCGCTGTCGCGGGTCAGGGCCGGGCGCGATGTAGCGATCACCCTGGTCGAATCCGAAGATATCGGCACGGTCGGCGTGGGCGAGGCGACGATTCCGCCGTTCCTCGATTTCAACCGCCTGCTCGAAGTGGACGAGCGCGAGATGATGGCCGCGGCTCAGGGCAGCTTCAAGCTGGGGATCCAGTTCGTCAACTGGGGCAAGCAGGGTGACAGCTATATCCACCCGTTCGGCAACTATGGCTATCAGATGGGCGGAATCTCGTTCCACCATGTCTGGCAAAAGTACCGCCAAAGCGGCGATCCGCGGCCGATCCAGGTCTTCAATCTGGAAACCATGGCCGCCCATTTCGGCCGCTTCGCCCGCACCGAAGACTATACCCGCGAAGACCTGCCGCCGGTCAACTATGCCTACCACATTGATGCCGGGCGCTATGCCCGGTTCCTGCGCGGCTATGCCGAAAAGCGCGGAGTGGTGCGCCGCGAGGGCAAGGTCCGCAATGTCGCGATTGCCGGGGACAGCGGCTTTGTCGAAGCGGTGGAGCTGGAAGACGGAACCCGGATCGCGGGCGATCTGTTCATCGATTGCAGCGGCTTTCGCGGTCTCTTGATCGAACAGGCGCTCAAGACCGGCTACGAAGACTGGAGCAATTACCTGCCCTGCGACCGCGCCGTGGCGCTGCCCTGCCTGCGCGAGGATGGCAGCGGGCCGCTGCCCTATACGCGTGCCACTGCGCACAGCGCCGGGTGGCAATGGCAGGTTCCGCTGCAGCACCGCAACGGCAACGGCCATGTCTATTGCAGCAGCTTCATGGGAGATGACGAGGCGCTCGACATCCTGGTGGGGAACATCGCCGGAAAGCCTGCGGCCGATCCCAATTTCCTGCGCTTCACCACCGGGCGGCGCACGAAGTTCTGGAACAAGAACGTGGTCGCGCTGGGGCTGGCCTCGGGCTTCATGGAACCGCTTGAATCGACTTCGATCCACCTGATCTATACCGGGATCAACAAGCTGATCGCGCTGCTTTCGCTCGACGGGATTACCCAGGAGCAGGAAGACGCTTTCAACCGCCTGACCGGCAAGGAATATGCCCGGATCCGCGATTTCCTGATCCTGCACTACAATGCCACCAGCCGCGACGACAGTCCGTTCTGGAACCATTGCCGGACCATGGCGGTGCCCGACAGCCTGACCGAAAAAGTCGAACTGTTCCGCCGCAACGGCCAGATCTTCCGTGAGGATGACGAGCTGTTCACCGAAACCAGCTGGGCGGCGGTGATGATGGGGCAGGGGATCAGCATGCAGGGCCACAACGCGATGGTCGGCACCCTGAAAGAGCCGGACACCGGGCGCGAGCTTGACGGGATCGAGCAATCGATCCGCTATGTCGTCCAGCACATGCCCGCGCACGGCGACTACTTGCGCCAGTACTGCCCGGCCCCGGCGCAGTAAGCGCCAAGGTCAGCCGACCGTCAGCAAGTGCGCGCCGCATCCCGGCAGGCGGCTTGTCCTTGGCGCGGGGATCTGGCGGATAGCCGCTTGCCGATTGCCCGCAAAGTGCCCAGATTGCTCGCAATGGCCGATACCGAACTTGAACGCCTGCTGCGCGATCTGCTCGAAGCGCCGCCGCTGAGCCCGATATTCCTGGCCAGTCGCGACCGGCTGGAACAAGCTGCGACGCTGGCTTCGGCGCGGCTGGGGGCGGCGGTCAACCGGCTGGCGGTGCTGGGCGAGGACCGCGCGGTCCAGGCCGAAGTTGCGGCGCGGCTGGCTGAGCTGCAGCGCTTGAGCGAAGCCCTGGCCGGGACCATGGCGGCCGCAAGGCCTGGCGGCTGGCGACGGCTGTTCGCCAAGCGCGGGCCCGATCCGGAGGCGCAGCGACAGACCGCGCGCCAGCGGTACGTCGCGACCGTGGCCGAGCTTGCCGCCAGCCGCGATGCCATGTTGCGCCAGCTGGTCGCACTCGATCACGGCAAGGCGATGCTGGCCGAGGCCTGCACCGCGATCGAGCGTGCGCGAACCTGGCTGGGCCAGGCCGCCGCGCGGGTCGAGGCGGTGCTGGCCCGTGCCGATCCGCACCGCGCCCAGGCCTTGCGCGGGGAAGTGCTGCCCGCGCTGATCGGGCGGCAGGCCGCGCTTTCGACCGAACTGGCGCTGGGCCACCAGGCGCGGCTGGCGCTCACCGCGCTGGGGGAGAACAGCCAGGCCTTGGTCGCGGCAATCGACCACGCGATCCGCACCGCGCGCTCAGCCGAAAGCGCGGATCACGCAATTGACCGGGCCGACCGCGACTTGCGCCGGACCGAAGCCGAACTGGCGCGCCTGGCCGCGACGATGGAGGGTGTGGCCCAGGCCACTGGCGAGGTCCACCGCAACCTGATCGATCCCGAAATGGCCAGCCAGGATGGCCGTGCGCTCGATCAGGTCGGGCGGGCGCTGGCCAATATCCGGCATGCCCTGGGCGCACTCGATTGCGAACGCGAACGGCTGGTCGGCGCGGCCCATTCGATTGCGCGCAGTCAGTCGCATTAGAACCCGTGCAAGGCATTCGAGCTGATGCTAACACTTGAAGGCATTCAAAGGATTCGCCAAAGCGCGCAAAGATGATCGACTGGTTTCGCAAGATTCTGGGTTCAAGCCCCGAGGCAGCGCCGCCTGCGCCCACGCCGCCGCCCGCACCGCGGGTCGATTTCGATGACCAGCGCCTGCCTGAAAAGGCCCGCAAGGAAGCCAAATCGATCGCCGACATGATCTCGCGGCTGATGGCCCAGGCCGACCAGTCGGCGTTCGACCGGATCGTGCTGGGCGAACTGGTGCAGCTGCGCGATGAACATTTGCCCAAGCTGCTGCGCAGCTACATCGATGTACCGGCCGAGCACCGCAAAGAGATTTTCAAGAAGACCGGACGCTCAGCCAGCTTCGTGCTGGAAGAGGCGCTGGGCAAGATGCGCGCCCGGGTTGAAGCGATGTCGCGCGATCTGGCGCAAAGCGAACTCGATGCTTTCGCCAACAACGCCGATTTCGTTTCGCGCCGTTACGGCAAGGTTGAAGATCCGTTCGGTTGAACCCCAAGTTTGGCTGTTGCCAATCCCCTCATTTAAACACATTGCAACTTGCGGGTCCCACGGCGATCTTGCAGGATACCCCGCATTAACATCCGGCCGGGAGAGGACAACATGGTAAGCTTGGCAAAAGGACAAAGCGTTTCGCTGGCAAAGAACAACGGCGAAGCGCTGACCAGGGTGATCATGGGGCTGGGCTGGGACGTCAAACAGAAGAAGGGCTTTTTCGGATCGCTGCTGGGCGGCGCTGACGAGATCGATCTTGATGCCTCGTGCCTGCTGTTCAACGCGCAAGGGCAGCCGCTCGAAGCGATCTGGTTTGGCCAGCTGCGCAGCGAGGATGGCAGCATTGTCCATACCGGCGACAACCGCACCGGCGATGGCGATGGCGACGACGAGCAGATTATCGTCGATCTGCCGCGCGTGCCGGCCGAAGTCCAGACCATGGTCTTCACCGTCAATTCGTTTCAGGGCGATACCTTTGACCGGATCGAAAATGCCTTCTGCCGCCTGGTTGATGCCACCACGGGTCAGGAGATGGCCCGCTATGACCTGACCGGAAGCGGTTCGCACACGGCGCAGATCATGGCCAAGCTGACCCGCAGTGGCGGCGGCTGGACCATGACCGCGGTCGGCGCGATCACTTCAGGCCGGACTTTCCACGACATGATGCCCGCCATCGTCCGCACGCTCTGATCCACCGATCGATGCAAAGTCTGCAAACTGGGGGTAATACCCAGATCGACGGCGGCGCAATCAGCGTTGCGATTGAGTGGCTGCTGGCCGGCAGCGCCAGGCTCGACGCTTCGGCCTACCTGTTGGGTGCCTCCGGCAAGGTCCGCACCGACGCTGACATGGTGTTCTACAACCAGCCAAGCGGTGCTGGCGGGGCGGTCAAGGTGGCAGGCAACAGCAGCACCGATCTGCGTTTCGATGTCGATCTGGCGGCGATCCCCGATGACATCGACAAAGTGGTGTTCTGCGTCACAGTCGATACCAGTGCAGGCGGATCGACCCTGGCCCGGCACGACGGGCTGAAACTGACCGTCAGCCAGGGCGGTGATGCGATCATCGACTATGCCCCGGCGCTGGGCAGCGCGACCGAGGCCGCCTTGATGGTGGCCGAGCTTTACCGGCGGGGCGGCTGGAAAATCCGCGCGGTCGGCCAGGGCTTCAATGGCGGGCTGGGCCCCCTGGCGCGCTCGTTCGGGATCGATGTCGCGGATGAGCCCGCACCGCCCCCACCGCCTCCTCCACCGCCACCCCCGCCTCCTCCGGCGGTGCCAGCGGCCCCGATCAGCCTGTCGAAGATCTCGCTCGACAAGGGCCGGCCCTCGATCAGCCTCGAAAAGCGCGGGTCCTCGTTTGGCGAGATTCAGGTCAACCTCAACTGGAACCGCGGCAAGAAGGGCTTTTTCGGCGGCGGCACCGCGATTGACCTCGATCTGGGCTGCCTGATCGAACTGGCGGACGGCCAGATGACCGTGGTCCAGGCGCTGGGTCGCCGGTTTGGCAGTTTCCATGACCTGCCCTTCGTCGCGCTGTCGGGCGATGACCGGACCGGCGATGTCGCCGGCGGTGAGACGATGCGGATCAACGGCGGACAGTGGCCTGCGTTCCGCCGGATCGCGATTTTCGCCTATATCTATGAAGGCGCGCCCAACTGGTCCTCGACCGACGGGGTAGTGACGATCACTGCGCCCGATCAACCGCCGATCGAGGTGCGGATGACCGAAGGCCGCAACGATCGCGGCTTTTGCGGGATCGCGGTGCTCGAGAACGAAGGCGGGCAGCTTAAAGTGACTCGCCTGGTCGAATATTTCCGCGATCACAGTGAATATGATCAGCGCCTTGGTTTCGGCTTGCGCTGGTCTGCAGGCCGCAAGGATTGATTGGCATGCGTGACTGGCAGCCATTGGGGGGAAAAAGCGTATGATGAAGTATTTCACCGGCAGCCTGCTGTTTACGGCAGTCTGCCTTGGGCTGGGCACCTACTATGGCTACGCAATGGGCGGGGTCAGCGTGGCGCTTGCCACCTTGTGGATCTGCCTGGTGCTGGGTGTGCTGGAAGTTTCGCTGTCGTTCGACAACGCGGTGGTCAACGCCACGGTGCTCAAGGACATGGATCCGGTCTGGCAAAGGCGCTTCCTGACCTGGGGGATCGCGATCGCGGTGTTCGGGATGCGGATCGTCTTCCCGCTGCTGATCGTGGTGGTTGCAGCCTCGCTCGGCCCGATTGAGGCGATCAAGCTCGCGCTCGACGATCCCAAGCGATACGAAGAGATCATCAAGGCATCGCAGGCCGGGATCATGGGTTTTGGCGGGGCGTTCCTGCTGCTGGTCGGGCTCAAGTTCTTCTTCGATGCGGACAAGGAGCATGACTGGATTGGCACGATCGAGCGTCCGCTCAAGAAATTTGCCGATCTTGAGGCGTTCGAGATCATCGTGACCATCGTGCTGCTCTATCTGATCTCGAACCAGGTCGCCGATCCTGCCGAAGGGCAGACGTTCCTGGTTGCGGGGCTGATGGGGATCGCGACCTTCTTCGCGGTTGAATGGATCGGCAACGCGCTTGAAGCGCCCGAAGCCGCCGAAGGCGTGCAGAAGGCTGGCCTTGGCGCCTTCCTCTACCTCGAAGTGCTCGACGCCTCGTTCAGCTTTGACGGCGTGATCGGGGCCTTTGCGCTGTCGAACAACCTGATCATCATCGCGCTGGGCCTGGGGATCGGGGCGATGTTCGTGCGGTCGATGACGGTCATGCTGGTCGAAAAGGGCACGCTGGCCCAATACCTCTATCTTGAGCACGGCGCGTTCTGGGCGATCATTGCACTTGCGGCCATCATGTTGACCAGCGTGATTTATCACATCCCCGAAACGGTGACCGGGCTGATCGGTGCGACGCTGAT
This sequence comes from Novosphingobium sp., assembly GCA_013822005.1. Taxonomy (GTDB): domain Bacteria; phylum Pseudomonadota; class Alphaproteobacteria; order Sphingomonadales; family Sphingomonadaceae; genus Novosphingobium. Next base: position 8,176 of record PNJT01000097.1, read on the forward strand.
CGGGCTGGCGTTCTATTCCTCGGTTCGACTCAACCGGGCCGAGGCGCTGCAGGCAAATAGTCCTTTGCAGAAATCCGGCCCGGATCGGCGATCCGGGCCTTCCATCGATGGAGTGAAACGATGAGTGTCAGTCTTTCCAAGGGCGGTAATGTCAGCCTTTCCAAGGAAGCCCCCGGGCTCTCGAACATCCTGATCGGGCTTGGCTGGGACGTACGTTCGACCGACGGCGCAGCCTTCGATCTCGATGCCTCGTGCTTCCTGCTCAATGAAGGCGGCAAGGTCCGTTCGGACGCCGATTTCATTTTCTACAACAACCTCAAGTCCAGCGACGGCTCGGTCGAGCACACCGGTGACAACCTGACCGGCGAGGGCGACGGCGATGACGAAGCGGTCAAGGTCGATCTTTCGCGGGTCCCTGCCGATGTCGCCAAGATCTCAGTCGCGGTAACGATCCACGATGGCGAAGCGCGCCGCCAGAATTTCGGTTCGGTCAGCAACGCCTTCGTGCGGATCGTCGATAGCTCGAATGGCAAGGAGATCACCCGCTACGACCTGACCGAAGACAGCTCGACCGAAACCGCGATGATCTTTGGCGAGGTCTATCGTCACGGCGAGGAATGGAAGTTCCGCGCGGTCGGGCAGGGATTTGCCGGCGGGCTTGGCCCGATGGCAAAACAATTCGGCGTGAACATCGGCTGATCGGCCGCGCGCCTCAAGGAGAAAAGTAATGGCAGTTTCGCTTACCAAGGGCGGCAACGTCAGCCTGACCAAGCAGGCCCCGGGGCTCAGCGCGATCCGGGTTGGCCTCGGCTGGGACACGCGGGTTACCGACGGTGCGGCTTTCGATCTCGATGCCTCGGCTTTCCTGCTGGGCACCGGCGGCAAAGTGCGCAGCGATGCGGACTTCATCTTTTACAACCAGCCGCGATCGGCCGATGGCTCGGTGGTCCACAAGGGCGACAACCTGACCGGCGAAGGCGAAGGTGACGATGAAGTGATTGCGGTTTCGCTGGGCCAGCTGCCCGGCGATGTCGAGCGGATCGCCTTTACCGTGACAATCCACGAGGCCGACCAGCGCCGCCAGAACTTCGGCATGGTCCAGCGCGCTTTCATCCGTGTGGTCGATGAACGCGATAGCTCGGAAATCGCCCGCTATGACCTTTCCGAAGACGCCTCGGTCGAAACCGCAATGATTTTTGGCGAGCTTTACCGCGATCCGGGTGAAGCCGGAGGGTTCAAGTTCAAGGCCCGCGGCGAAGGTTTCGCAGGCGGGCTGGGGGCTCTGGCCGGTTCGATGGGAGTCAACCTCTGAGCCGGATCGGCCGATGACCCAGCTTGTCCCCGGCCAGCGCGTCAAGCTGGCGGGCAGCCAGCTGCGCTTCTCGCTCGAATGCGGGAACGCCGGGCTGCTCGCCGCGCGCTTTTCGCTGGTGGTGCTGTTCCTGAACGGGGAAAGGGCCAGTTCGGTCGAACCGGCTTATGCACTGGGTCCGGGCAAGGATTCGCACCCTTACGTCAAGTTCGATGCCGGTTTCACTACCGATGTCGCGCTCGATCGGTTGCCGCCGGAAGTCACCCGGGTCCAGGCGATTGCCTATGTTGCGGGCGGACCGGGCACCGGCGCGGCCTTCATGGACCTGGCCTGGATCGAAGCGAAGGGCGATACCCCTGCCGATCCCTACGCATTCCGGATTGATCTCGCCAATTGCGGCAATGCCACGCTGCATCTGGTCGATGCCTATCGCCACGATGGCGGCTGGCGGCTGATGGCCAACGGCCAGGGCTTTACCGGCGGACTGGGAGTGATCGGATCAAGGACCGGCCAGCACCTCGACAGCAACCACGGCCTGCCCGATCCGCCGCG
>PNJT01000098.1 GCA_013822005.1 Novosphingobium sp.
AGCAAGCGAGGACCCATGGTTAAGGAGGGTATTTAATGCACTGTCACCGTAATTCAAGCGGTTGCGGGCGAGGCACGAAGAGAAGGGCAGTGCTTCGACAAGCTCAGCATAGACGGAATTTGGGTCAGGCTTTCCCCAAGTTGCTCTAGGTGTGTGTCACCAGAATCAGGGTATCCACCCCTACCTTGCAACACCAGCCCGATCTCGTAACCCGGGAGCGGGCTGGTGTTGCAAGCCAATCGCGGAGGCGATCAGCGCACCAAACAAGGAATCAGACAGCCAGAAAACCTAATCCCCGTTCAAACGTGCACGCATTTCCTTGCCGGGTTTGAAGTACGGAACCTTCTTGCCGGGTACGCTGACGCTTTCGCCGGTGCGCGGGTTGCGGCCTTTGCGGGCGTCGCGGGTTCGGGTGGAAAAGGCGCCGAAGCCGCGCAGTTCAACCCGGCCGCCCGAGGCCAGACGCGCGGCGATCTCATCAAAGAAGGTGCCGACGATTTTTTCGATTTCTTCTGTGCGGAGCCCGGGATTTTCCTGGGCCAGCACCTGCAGCAGTTCTGAACGGATCATTTCACGCCTTTCAGCGGACTGCCCGCAAGCAGTCCGTACCTCGATTGGTAAAAAGCGCGGCACAGCTTCCGACCCGGGGCAAGCAGCACTGCACAAAGCGGATACTGCCAAATGCAGCCGCCACACGCAATCGAAGAATATGGTAAAAAATTACAATTTTTCGGCGAGCAGGTCGGCCGGAGAAATCCCCAGCCGTTCGATCCGCCGGGCAATCACCGGCCATTCGCGCGAAAGGAACAGCTCGCGCTCGCTGCTGCGCAATTTCTCCGCCGCGCCGCGCGCGACATACATACCGACCCCGCGCTGAACCTCGACCAGCCCGTCAAGCTGGAACTGCTGGTACGCCTTGGCCACGGTCAGCGGATTGGCACCCTGATCGGCCGCAAAGGCCCGGACCGAGGGCAGCATGGTGCCTTCGCCATAAGTGCCATCAATGATCGCCGCGGCAATGATGTCGCGCAGTTTGAGGTAGACGGGTTTGGAATCACTCATAGTGCATCAGTGCCATAATACAGCGGGTCAGGCAAGCCAAATGCGCTGATGTCATCAATACGCAACAAAACAACAAACCACGCGAATTTCGCTTCACTCTGGCGAAATCGCGGCTAGTCTCCCACGCCATGCGGCGGCCGCAGGGATCGGCCGCTTTTAGGACTATTCGGGGAGCTTTTCATGAAAGATATGGCCTTGTGGAACGAGGGCGACTGGCTCGCGGCGATCGCGGTTGTCGTCCTGGCCATCTTCCTTGCAATCGGCGGCAAGATTGCCGTCCAGAAGGAGCCGGAATTCGCGGGCCATCCCAAAGGCCTCTACATGCTGTTCTTCGCCGAGATGTGGGAGCGTTTCTCCTACTACGGCATGCGGGCACTGCTGATCTTCTACCTGACCAAGCACTGGCTGTTCAGTGATGGCAAGGCCAACCTGATCTATGGAGCCTATACCAGCCTGGTCTATATTACCCCGGTGCTGGGCGGTTATCTGGCCGATCGCTATCTGGGCCAGCGCAAGGCGGTGCTGTTTGGCGGACTGCTGCTGGCAATCGGACACAGCCTGATGGCGGTGGAGGGTTCCGGCGGGCAAACCGATCCGGCAATCAACGTGTTCTGGGGCGCGCTGGCCTTCATCATCGTTGGCTCGGGCTTCCTCAAGGCCAATATCTCGGTGATGGTGGGTCAACTCTACAGCCTGACCGATGTGCGCCGCGATGGTGCCTACACCGTGTTCTACATGGGCATTAACCTGGGTGCCGCAGTCGGCACCATTCTGGTCGGCTATCTCGGCGAAACGATTGGCTGGGGTTATGGCTTTGGCCTGGCCGGTATCGGGATGCTGGCAGGGCTCGTCGTGTTCGTGCTGGGCAAGGGCGCTCTGAACGGCGCTGGCGAGGCACCGGCACCGCTGGCCAAGAGCAAGGAAATGACCCTTTACGGGATCGGCCTTGCTTCGGTCGCGGTGATCTGGGCACTGGTCCAGTACCAGTCGGTCATTCAGTCGCTGCTCGTCGTCTCCGGCCTCGCGCTGTTGGGCTACGTCCTTTTCCAGACCTTCAAGCTGCCCAAGGAGCCGCGCGAGCGGATGTTCGCGATCCTGTTCCTGATCAGCCTTAACCCGCTGTTCTGGGGGCTGTTCGAACAAGCCGGCGGCTCGATGAGCCTGTTTACCGACCGCTACGTGGACCGCGGCGGCACGCCGGCTTCGTTGTTCCAGTCGATCAACCCGATCTACATCATCCTGCTGGCCCCGATGTTTGCCGCACTTTGGCAATGGCTGGGCAGGCGCGGCCAGGAACCGTCGGCTCCGGCCAAGTTCGGCCTGGCGCTGGCGCAAATGGGGCTGGCCAACCTGGTGCTGGTCTGGGGTGCGCAGGCCTATGGTCTGGCGGCTATGACCCCGGTGATCTTCGTGTTCCTGTACTACTTGCTGGCAACCACTGGTGAGCTTTGCCTCTCGCCGGTTGGCCTCAGCGCCATGAACCGGTTGGCACCCAGCTATCTTGCATCGCTGATCATGGGCGCCTGGTTCTACATGACCGCAGTAGGCAACTTTGTGGCCGGCAAGATCGGTGAGGCCACTGGCGGGCATGGCGGTGAGATGAGCAAGGACAAGCTGCTCGAAATCTACGAGATGTTCGGCTGGATATCGATCGGTGCCGCTGTCGCGGTTCTGCTGGTTTCCTCGCTGATCAAGAAGCTCATGCACCTCGACACGCTTGAGGATCGCTCGGAACCCAACACGGAGAAGGCGGCATGACCAGCCCGCGCTTCGCCCTGCTGACCGCCGCCGCGATGGCTCTGGTGCTGACCGGCACCGGGGCCGGGGCGGCCAAGGAGGACAAGAAGAAGGAAAGCCCCGCGGTCAAGGCGGCGCGGGACTTCAACAAGGATCCTTATCCGTCCACCTACAAACCCTATCCGGGGCGAGTGACCGTGATCACCGGGGCCACCGTGTTCGATGGCACCGGCAAGCGGATCGACAAGGGCGTGGTCTTGGTCAGGGACGGCAAGGTCACGGCAGTCGCGGGCAGTCTGGCCGATCTCGATGTACCCGCCGATGCGGTGCGGATCGACGGGACGGGCAAGTACGTCACCCCGGGGATCATTGATGCCCACAGCCACCTGGGCAACTATCCCAGCCCCGGCGTCGAAGCCCATTCGGACGGCAACGAGATGACCGATCCGACCACGCCCAACGTCTGGGCCGAACATTCGGTCTGGCCGCAGGACCCGGGCTTCAGCCGGGCGATGGCCAATGGCGGGGTTACCGCGCTGATGGTGCTGCCGGGCAGCGGCAACCTGATGGGCGGGCGCGGCGTGGTGCTCAAGAACGTACCCAGCCGCACCGTGCAGGGGATGAAATTCCCCGCCGCGCCTTACAGCCTCAAGATGGCCTGCGGCGAGAATCCGAAGCGGGTCTATGGCTCCAAGGGCCGCGCGCCCTCGACCCGGATGGGCAATTTCGCGGTCAACCGCGAAACCTGGATCAAGGCCAGCGAGTACCGCGCCAAACGCGCGGCGGGCAAGCTGGAAACCCGCGATCTTGAAATGGAAACGCTGGCAGGCGTGCTCGACGGCGAGATCCTGATCCAGAACCACTGCTACCGCGCCGATGAAATGGCGCTGGTGCTTGATATGGCACGCGAATTTGGCTACAAGGTTGCGACCTTCCACCACGCGGTCGAGAGCTACAAGATTGGCGACTTGCTGAAAGAGGCCGACACCTGCAGCGCGATCTGGGCAGACTGGTGGGGCTTCAAGATGGAAAGCTATGACGGGATCCCCGAGAACGCCGGGCTGCTCTACAAGGCCGGAGCCTGCGTGGTGATCCATTCCGACGATGCGGGCGGGATCCAGCGCCTGCCGCAGGAAGCGGCCAAGGCCCAGGGCGATGCCCGGCGGATCGGGATCGATGTTCCCGATGCCGAAGTGATCCGCTGGCTGACGCTCAACCCGGCCAAGGCGATCGGGGTCGATAAGCTGACCGGCAGTCTGGAAGCCGGCAAGGCGGCCGACCTGGTGCTGTGGAACGGCAATCCGCTGTCGGTCTATTCGCGGCCCGAAAAGGTCTGGATCGATGGCGCGCTGTTGTTCGATTCGAGCGACCGCAAACGCCGTGCGGTGAGCGACTTCGAGCTTGGTCAGCCTGGCGAAGGAGACGTAAAATGAGCGCGCGCAAGATGGCGCTCGCCCTGGCCGCGCTGCTTGGCACGGCCGCCACGCCCGCCCTGGCTCAGACTGTCGCCATTACCGGCGGCAAGGTGGTGATCGGGGATGGCAGCGATCCGATCGAAGGCGGCACGGTGCTGGTCCAGGACGGCAAGGTCGTCGCTGCGGGCAAGGGCATTGCCGTGCCCGCCGGGGTCAAGACGGTCGATGCCAGTGGCAAATGGGTCACCCCCGGGCTGGTGGTCGCGGTGACCGATCTGGGCCTGTTCGATGTCGATGCGGTCGATGACAGCAATGACGGCGATGCCAGCAAGAGCCCGTTCAGCGCCGCGCTCGATCTTTCGGCTGCGATCAATCCCGATGCCCAGCACATCAAGGTCAGCCGGGCCGGCGGAGTGACCCGCGCTGCGGTGGCGCCGCTGGGGACCGGATCGATCTTTGGCGGACAAGGCGCAGTGATCGACCTTGGCGCCGATCCGCAAGCCGTAACCGCGCCGCGCGCGTTCCAGTACGTCGATCTGGGCGAAGCCGGTGCACGCCGCGCCGGGGGCAGCCGGGCGGCAAGCTATGTCATGCTGCACAACGCGCTGGGCGAGGCCAAGGAACTGGCCGCTTCACCTATGGCTGCGCGCCGCGATGACGTGCTGCTCAGCCGCCGCGATGCCCAGGCGCTGGGCGCGGTGGTGAGCGGCAAGCAGCCGCTATACGTACGGGTTGAGCGCGCCGCCGACATCCGCATGGTGCTGGGTCTGCGGACCGAATATCCGGCGCTGCGGCTGGTAATCGTCGGGGCCAGCGAAGGCTGGATGGTGGCGGGCGAGCTGGCCCGCGCCGGAGTGCCGGTGCTGGCCACTCCGCTCACCGATCTTCCCGAAAGCTTCGAGCAGCTGGGTTCGACCCAGTCCAATGTCGGGCGGATGAAGGCTGCCGGGGTCAAGGTTGCGCTCGGCGCGTTCTTTGATCAGCCGCGCTATGCCCCGCAATATGCCGGGAACCTGGTCGCGTTGACCAGGGTGCCGGGTGCCAGCGGGTTGACCTGGGGCCAGGCCTTTGCCGCGATCAGTTCAGGCCCGGCCGAAGCGATCGGGATGGGCGACAAGTTCGGCAGCCTGCGCGCAGGCCGCGCGGGCGACGTGGTGCTGTGGGACGGCGATCCGTTGGAGCTCACTTCAGGTGTGGTCAAAGTGTACATCGATGGCATTGAACAGCCACTCGACAATCACCAGACCCGCCTGCGCGATCGCTACAACACGCCGAACCAGGGCAGCCTGCCCAGGGCCTACGACTGGTAGCAGGCAGAGCAACACTGAAGGGGGCAAGATGGACGAGCAATTCGCAGAGCTGGTGGCCGCATCGCTGGCCTTTGTCGGTACCCATTTCGCGCTGTCGCACCCGTTCCGGGCGGACTGGTCAAGCGGCTGGGCGAAGGCGGCTTCCTGGGGCTCTACTCACTGGTCGCGCTGGCGACATTTGCCTGGATGGCGCTGGCGTTCCGGGGGCTGCCGATGGCCCAGGTGCCGCTGTGGAACGGCAACAGCGATGCGGCCTGGGCGCTGGCCTCGGTGCTGATGCTGATCGCGTCGGTGCTGTTCGCCGGATCGCATCGCGGCAATCCGGCGATGCCCGGACCGCAAGGCAAGGATCTGGCCCGCAAGGCCCCGCACGGCGTGTTCAAGGTTACCCGCCACCCGATGATGTGGAGCTTTGCCCTGTGGAGCGCGGCGCACATTCTGGCCAGCCCGACCCCGCGGGTGCTGGTGCTGGCCGGCGCGATCGCCTTCCTCGCGCTGGCGGGCTCGTTCCTGCAGGACCGCAAGAAATACCTGACCATGGGCGCGGCCTGGGAGACATGGCACCGCCACACCACTTTCGCACCGCGACTGACCGCGCTGGCGAGCGTTGGCCTGGTGCCCTGGCTGGCGGGCCTGGCGCTGTGGCTGGGTGCCAGCTGGTTGCACTTGTGGCTGGTGGGAATCCCCGCCGGGATCTTCCGCTGGATCTGAGTGCTACTTCTCCAGCACGTAAGTAATCTCGTGGCATAGCAGCGAGGGCCGCAGCCGCTTGAGCGCGGGCATTGCGCCGACCGCGCGCTGGCCGACCAGTCTCAGCCCGCTGACTTCGGCCAAACGTCGCACCGAATCGACCGTGAAATAGTGCAAGTGCCCACCGTCCCATTCGCGCTGGTCGAACCAGCTGGCGGTCGAGGTATTGGGCAGGCGGCCCAGCAGCAGGTCCAGTCGGCAACGGATCGAACCCACGTTGGGCAGGTTGACGAAGATCCGCGCGCCGGGCTTCGCCACCCGCGCCACTTCGGCGAAGGCATGGAACGGATCGTAGAGATGCTCGATCACCATCATCGCGATCACCACGTCGAACCGCGCGTCCTCAAACGGGAACCTGTTGTCGAGGTTGGCGATGTGGACCGCGAGGTTATCGGGCCGACCCTCGTTCGCGAAGCGGTCGATGATATCGACGATTTCATACTTGGCGCAATGCGGGGCAAAGTTCTCAACCACCCCGTTGCCGCCATAGCCCATCTCCAGCACGTGTTTGCCGGGGTTGTCGCACAGGTATTCATAAGCTGCCGAATAGCGGTGGTTGCCACTTTCGAATGCAGCACGACTGATCGAAAAGGCACCCCCGTCGCGTTCCAGCTGGGCGGCAAAGCTGCGTTCATAGAAACGGCGGGCGGGATCGTCGCTTGGGGCGGGTTGGCTGGTCATGATTTGAAGTGCTTAGCCGAGCTTGCGGGCGCAGCCAATGGACCTTCGCCTCGCCGCTGTGTAGGGCCGAGATCATGGCAACACGCGCTTCCGGACAGACCCTGGCAGGCAAGCGGATCGGACTGGTTTCGGCCTGGGCCTCGCGGCTGGGCGGCGGGGTGTTCGAAGCCGTGCTGGCCCAGGCCCGGCTGATCGAAGCGCAAGGCGGCGAGGCGCTGGTCTTTGCGCTGGAGGACCAGCACAGCGCCGAAGATGCCGCGCGGTTTGGCACGGCGCAGGTACAGGTCTTCCCGGTCAAGGGCCCGGCGCAGATCGGCTATGCCCCGGCGCTGCTGCCCGCCTTGCAGGGGGCCGGGCTTGATTGCCTGCATTTGCATGGGATCTGGATGTACCCCTCGCTCGCCGCGAGCCGCTGGGCGAAGGCGAGCGGGCAGGGCTATGTGGTCTCGCCGCACGGCATGCTCGATCCGTGGATCACCGCACGCGGACGCTGGAAAAAGGCGCTGGCCCGCGCGGGGTATGAGCGGACCAGCTGGCAGCGCGCGAGCTTTCTCCATGCCCTGACCCAGCGCGAGGCGGCGGATATCGAACGCGAGAGCGGGCGCGGCGACAGCGTGGTGATCGCCAATGCCGGGCCCGATGCCAGCCCCGTCCCCAGCGTGCCGCGCGCGCCGCATGTGCTGTTTATCGGCCGGATCCACGCCAAGAAGAACCTCATCGCGCTGGTCGAGGCCTGGCAGCGGGCTGAGCGACCTGCCGATGCGCGGCTGACCCTGGCGGGCTGGGGCGAAGCAGCCGATGTGGCCCAGCTGCGCGCGGCGGTGGCCGCGGCAGGGCCTTCGGTGGAATTCATCGGCCCGGTCTATGGCGCGGCCAAGCAGGCGCTGCTGGACAAGGCGCGGTTTACCGTGCTGCCATCGCACAGCGAGGGACTGCCGATGGCCATGCTCGAAGGCTGGGCGGCCGGCACGCCCGCGATTCTGACCGGGGAGTGCAACCTGCCCGAGGGTCTGGTAGCGGGCGCAGCGCTCGAATGCGGCTACGATGCCAAGAGCATCGTGCCCGCGCTCGAAGCTGCCTTGCGGATCGACCAGGCGGATTGGCGCGCCATGGCCCGCGCCGCGCAGGGTCTGGCCATGGGGCCGTTTGCAGCCGAGACAATTGCCACACGCTGGAGCGAGGCCTACCTTCGTGCGATCGCCCAGGGGGGAGGACAATGACCACGCCGCTTGATGCCCGCGACACCAGGCCGCTGGAAGGCGGGGCCAGTTTTTCGCTGGGCAACCGGCTGACGCGGGTGGTGTGGATGCTGGCCTGGCTGGTGCTGTGCCGTTTCACCCCGCCGCCGCTGCATGGCTGGCGGCGGCTGGTGCTGCGGGCCTTCGGGGCGAAAGTGGCGCGCGGCGCGCGGGTCCATGCCAGCGTTGCGGTCTGGCTGCCGGCCAACTTGGAGCTCGGCGAACATGCATTGATCGGACCCGGCGTCAGGCTCTACAATCAGGGCCGGATCGTGATTGGCGCGCGGACTGTGATTTCGCAGCGCGCGCATATCTGCGCCTCAACCCACGATGTGCGCGATCCCTTGTTCCAGCTGGTGCTGCGCCCGGTGACCATCGGCGCACAGTGCTGGATCGCGGCCGAGGCCTTTGTCGGCCCCGGAGTGACGATGCACGATCGCTCGGTGCTGGGTGCGCGCGGCGCACTGTTTGAAGATGCCAGGGCCGACGGGGTCTATGCCGGCAACCCGGCCCAGTTCGTCAAGGACCGGCAGCTTCGATCCTGACCTCTTCCAGCCACAGGTCGCCGCCGTCGGGCCCCACCCCGAACTGCAACACTTGCGCAGCGCAGGTCCCGTCCACGGCGACCGATGCCCGCCAGCGCCCTTTCGCCTGATCCGGCTGCGGAACCAGCCATTGCGGCGCATTGCCCTGGCACGCCAGCGCGGGCTGCAGCGCCTTGCTTGGCCGGTCCTGGCTGTCGCCGCTGCGCCAGGTCACCACATAGCGGCCCGGCCGCAGCGCCAGCAATTGCGACAGCACCGGCCGAATGCTGGGAGCCGCGCCTTGCACCGTCACGCGCTGGCCCGGCCCGGCGGGCGAAAGTTCAAGGCCCAGGGTCAAGCCGTCGCTGCCCAGCAATTCCCAGGCGAATGCACTGGTCTTTTCGCCCTGGGTGGCCATCGAAAACTGGCCGTCGCTGATCAGGCCGCTGCCCGCGGCCGGGCAATGCGCCCGCCACAGGTCCGATCCTTCGCGAAACAGGCCCAGCACCGCCAGCCGGTTGACGCTGGGGGATATCGCCGGACAGCCCAGGACCAGGCCCTTGCGTGCTGCCTCGCTCAGCACCGGCACACGCTGCAGCATCACGTCGGCGGGCAGATCGTGGACATCGCCGGCATAGCTGGTCAGCCAGACCGGGCCCGCAGCCATCCGTTCGACCAGCGCGCTGCGTCCGGCCGGGTTGCGCTCCAGCGGATCGAGCAGCTGGCGCTGGCGGTGCAGCAAGGGTTGCTGGCGCAGCAGCGCATCAAGCCGCATCGCCGCGATCCGGTAATCGCCAGCCCCCAGCGCGCGGTCCATCCAGTAACTTTGCGTGATCGGCACCCGCCAGCCGAGTTTGCCGGCCAGCCGGAAGGCCACTTCGGCCCCGCCGCGATCCCCGCTGGCCAGTCGCCCGGCACCCAGCAGTGCAGAGCTTTGCGGATCGGTCGGGGCATCGGCGATCGCCGCCTGGCCCAGCGCGAGCGCGCTTTGCGCCTGGCCCGCGGCCAGGGCCTGTCCGCCGCGCACCCGCAGGGCTTCCGAGGCAAAGAAGGTGGGAACCCGCGATGCCAGTTCGGGCGACTTCTCGCTCAGCCGGTCAAGCCCGCTGCCCAGCGCCAGGGCCGAATAGCCCAGGCAGGCAAGGACCAGGCCGAAGCGTGCCAACATCAATCCTTATCCTTGCTTTCGTACTGGTAGTAATCGTAGCCGTAATACTCGCTGTAGCGGTTGCCGGCTTTCAGCGGATCGAACTTGGTCAGCACCGCGCCCAGCAGGATCGGACGCAT
>PNJT01000099.1 GCA_013822005.1 Novosphingobium sp.
CGGGCTTCATCAAGCTCAACGCGCTGCGCCTGCGCCTGCTGGCAACGCGCGATCGGCGCAATTTCTAAGCACGCCAAGACGCCAAGAGGTAGCGCTGTGCGGCGCAGCCACCCTGATCCTGCAAAGCTGGCGGCTGCACGCTTCCACCGCCCAGACGCGCGGCATCTTCATGTCTTCGTGTGAACCTAATCTGTTTCACACGAAGACACGAAGGCCACAAAGCGGTTGGCTAAGGTACCAAGCGTGCGGCGCACATCGAACCGGTGATTTGAAAGCGGCTTTGCCGCACAGCGCAACCTCTTGGCGTCTTGGCGTGAAAAATTTTCCAACCTCTCCAACGACTCAAATTGAGCCCGGAATGCGAAATTATTCCTGCACAAGATCATCCCCGGACTTATCCACCATTTTTGCGACGAGCTGTGGATAACTGCATACGATTTTGCTTGCGCGACTCACTTCAGAGGCGCAGCTTTCAGGTGTCGAGAGTGTGGAACCGCACTTGAAGTTCCGGCGGGAAACCGTTGAAGCGGAAAGGGAAAACATAAGCCTCACGATCTGGCAGCGATGCCCGCAGCAGTGTCGGAAAACACGCCTCAGGATGGCTTCGGCCTGAATCTGGCGAACCGCAGATGCAGCGAGCGGCAGAGCAGTCAGCAGGTCGCTTCACCAGCGGCCGGGAAGGTCAGAAGGAAAGCGGGAAGCTTCGGCCAAACGCGGAACGGAAGGGCCGGAACGGCAAGGCGGAGAAGCGGTCACGGAACCGCCAGGTGGAAAGCAACGGTCGCAAGACCCGAGCCGACCGCCTGACGGGACCGGACGCCGACGAGGTGGCCGGGCGATGAAAGCCGGTTCGTTCGCGAACCACCGGGACGCCGATCCAGACCGGGTGCGGGCCGCAAGGCCTACAGAGGGTCCAGGCAAGGCAAACGGAATGGCGATCGCCCAAAATCGACCGGGCACAATGCAGGCGAGCGTGGGGCTGGTGGAAACACTGGCCCCATTTGCTTTTGGGGGTCAATACTGCTTCTATTTGCCTGATGTTTGAGAAGCTTGTCATGCTATTGTTAATTGCAGCGTTGAGCGGATTTCTGATCTTGCTCCTGATCCATTGCCTGCGAGTTGGCCAGATCGGGTCAGGCACCTTGTTCGGCCTGAAAGATTACGACCGAAAGCGCCAACCAATCCGCTTTTGGGGAAGCATCGCTTCGCTGGCGCTTGCTGCGGTCGTATCGACCGCTGTGCTAGTTCAAAGCTTAGCGGAGCTCATTCTCCCGACTCCGACTTGAAATCATGCCCCGCCTGATCCGTTATCTGGCCTACTTGGCTTACTTCCCCCTCGCCGCTGCGGCCTGGCTGGCGATCACCGTTTTCGGGTTCGGCTTTGCTCCTTTTGCCGAGCGCGCCTGCAAATACACTCCCATCGGATGCCCGCCGCCCGATCCTTTCGTCTGGGGCTTTTCGGTCCTGATTATTCTGACCAGTTTTCCGCTGACCGTGCTGGGCTTCGTGCTGCTGCGCGGCTGGCTGCATAGGCTGCAGGGATTGCAAGACTGAGCCCCTCCGCAAAATCTCCTACCATCGTCGCTCCGTGTTTGACACGGGGCTTGGCTACCTTTCGGCGTCGCCGTTCTGCCCAGCCACCGCAGGATACCACTGCTCCCACAAGTCCAGCCAATCGGGATTCTCGGCCTCGATCAGCGCGAACTTCCATTCGCGGCGCCATTTCTTGACCAGCTTTTCGCGGGCAATGGCTGGCTCGATTTCCTCGTGGCGTTCGGCATAGACCAGCCGGGTCTTGGCGAAATCGGCGACATGGGTTGAACCTTCGCACTCCCGGTGCTGCCACACGCGCCGGATCAGGTCGGAAGTCACCCCCACTTACATTCCGCCGCGATAGCGGTTTGCCGTGATGGTGACCCAGCCGCCTTTTTTCATCTCCGCCTTGTGCCAAACGATAAGCTGCGAAGGAAGCCAAGCCCCGTGTCAAGCACGGGGCGACGAGGGTGTTTGTGTTTGAGGTGCGGTAGCCTATGCCCACCCCATGCCCCGCCTGATCCTGTTCAACAAACCCTACGGCGTGCTGTGCCAGTTCAGCGCGGACGGCTCGGACAAGCCGACGCTCGCGCAATACATCACGGTGCCGGGGGTCTATCCCGCCGGGCGGCTCGATACCGACAGCGAGGGGCTGCTGTTGCTGACCGATGACGGGCGCTTGCAGGCGCGGATTGCAGATCCGAAGTTCAAGCAGCCCAAGACCTATCTGGTCCAGGTCGAAGGCGAGCCCGATGCCTCCGCGCTGGAGGCCTTGCGGCGCGGGGTCAATCTGAAAGATGGCCGCACCCGCCCGGCCGAGGCCGAGCTTATCCCTGCCCCCGAGCTATGGCCCCGCGATCCGCCGGTGCGGTTCCGCAAGACCGTGCCGGATAGCTGGCTGCGCCTGACCATCCGCGAGGGCAAGAACCGGCAGGTCCGGCGCATGACGGCGGCAGTGGGGCATCCGACCTTGCGGCTGGTGCGGTGGCAGGTGGGGGATTGGTCGTTGGAAGGGATCGCGCCTGGGGAATGGCGGGAGGCGTCGGCGTAGAACCGAAAGAAGAAGAAGAGGGTTCACGCAGGGAGCGCAAAGAAGAAAATGAGGCGCAGAGGTGTTGCGCCGAGCCGAAGGCTCTATCCCTATTCAGGCGTCGCGTTTTCGGATGCCTGGGAATTTTTGGCGGCTTCGCCGAAAGCGATACCTCTCTGCGCCTCCACTTTTTTCTCTGCGTTCTCTGCGTGAACCCAAGAATCCAGGTGTCGCCCCAATTCCGACCGCCCGATCGACCCACTACCGCACGAACAAACTCGCCAGCTCAACATGCGTGGACCAGCGGAATTGCCCCACCGGGCGCAGCTCGGCCAGCCGGTACCCCGCCTCCACCAGCAAGGCCGCGTCGCGCGCCCAGCTGGAGGGGTTGCAGCTGATGTAGACCACCCGCTCGACCGTGCTTTCGGCAATGCGCTCAACCTGTTCGCGGGCGCCCGCGCGCGGCGGATCGAGCACCACGGCAGCGAAGCGGCCCAATTCATCCGCCAGCAGCGGATTTCGGAACAGGTCGCGGTGGAGCGCGTGGACCGGCTTTTGGCTGCGCCCCGCCGCCAAAGCACAGACCGCAGAGGCATCGCGCGCGGCTTCGACTGCCAGCACCTTGCAACCCGGCCCGGCTAGCGCGAAGGCGAAAGTGCCAAGGCCTGCGAACAGATCGGCCACGCTGCCCGCCCCTGCCAGCCATTCCTGCGCCGCACCGACCAGCGCGTCTTCGCCGTCCTGGGTCGCCTGAAGGAAGCTGCCGGGCGGGAACGGCACCGCCACGCCCGAGAGCGTCACTGTCACCGGCTCCGGCTCCCACACGGTGTCCGGCCCATAGCCGCCATCCACGGTGATCCGCGCCAGCGCGTGCTGGCGAGCGAAATCGAGCAAGGCTTCGGTCAAGGCCAGTCCCTCGGCGGAGAGGCCCTTGATCCCCAGGTCCACCCCCTGGTCGGTCAGCGTCAGTTCGACATCGGCGGCCATGCGCGGCGTGGCATGCTTGCCCGGCTTGGCCTTGCCCCGCCCCTTGGGTGCCTCCTGCCCCTGCCCCAGCGCGATCAGCAGCTTGCGCAAGGGGCCGAGTAGCGCCGCCAATTCGGACCGCAGCACGGGACATTCCGCCAGCTCGACCACGCGGGCAGAGCGCGCCTCGTTGTAGCCCAGCACCACCCGTCCGCCGCTCGACACCGCCTTCAGCGAAGCGCGGCGGCGGCTGTGCGGGGGTGAGAGGTGCGGAGGCGCGATCAGCTCTGCCCCCAGTTCCTGCGACGCCGAGGCATTGCCAACCCGTGCGGCAACGAAGTCCGCCAGCGTCGCTTCGTCCAGTTGCTGCAACTGGCACCCGCCGCACTGGCCGAAATGATGGCACGGCGGCGTCACGTGGTGCGGTCCCCATTCCAGCGAGCCGTCGCCAAGCAGCATATCCCCCGGCGCCGCACCCCAGGCAAAGCGGCCCGATGCGGTAACGCCGTCGCCCTTGGCGGCGATGCGGATGATAAGTTCAGAACTCATGCCCTCCCCCTACACTCCTACTTCCGTTCGCGTCGAGCGAAGTCGAGACGCCCGCGCGCGGCATCTCGACTTCGCTCGATGCGAACGGGATTAGGGCTAGAGGCAGTTGGAAAAAGCGGTGCGAATGGAATTGGCCAGTTCGCTGGCACCAAAGCCCGGCCAGCAGAGCCGCGCCGCTTCACCGTGGAGCCAGACGCCCTGGCAGGCCGCCTCGAATGCATCGGCCCCATTGGCGAGCCGGCTGGCGATGGTTCCGGCCAGCACATCGCCGGTCCCGGCGGTCGAAAGCCAGCTCGATGCGCGGTGCGCCAGCGACAGGCGGCCATCGGGCGCGGCGACCACGGTGTCGGCGCCCTTGGCCACCACCACCATGCCACTGGCGAGCGCCAGAGCCACCGCGCGATCGACCTTGCTGCCAGCGCCGTCCAAGTCCCAGGCGCGTTCCATGGCGAGCAGTTCGCCCTCGTGCGGGGTGGCAATCAGCGGGGTCTGGTGTTCGGCCAGCAGGCGCGGGGCAAGCAGCACCAGTGCGTCGGCATCGAGCACCGCGGGGATCTGTTCGGCCAGCGCCAGCGTCAGTTTCTCGCGCGCTCTGGCATCGCGGCCCAGCCCGGGGCCAACCAGCAGCGCGGCAATGCGTTTGTCGGTCAGCGCCTCGGCCAGCGGCTGGGTGGAGACCACCAGCTCGTTCGGCACCGCCAGCGGCGCATCGGCGTGGAGCCGGACGTAGCCCGCCCCCGCCCCTTGCGCGGCATGCGCCGCGAGCAGCGCCGCCCCCGGCATTGCGCCGACCAGCACGCCCAGCAGTCCGCGCGTATACTTGTGGGCCTCAGCGCCGGGCGGTTCGAAATGCGGGCGAGCAATCGCGCGTGCGGACGCGCCGACCGGTTCCACCCCGATATCGACCAGCTTCAGCGTGCCCATGCTGGCGGCCGCGGGCATCAGGAAATGCGCGAATTTCCAAGCCCCCAGCGCAATCGTTAGGTCATTGCGGGGCAGGCCCCGGTTCAGCGGCTGGCCCAGGTCGGAATCGATCCCGCTGGGCAGGTCGATCGCTACAACATGGCTATGGATCGCGGCCAGATGGGTGAGCAGCGCCATGTACTCAGCGCTGAGCGGGCGGGTCAGGCCAGAACCGAACAGGCAATCGACCAGAACTTCGCCGCGCCTGGCCTGCTCGGCGGGTAAGACCCCGCCCTGGTAGAGTGAACGCGCATGCCGCGCGGCATCGGTCGCGGGATCGGCAGCGGCGATCACCGAGACCTTGCCGCCGCGCGCGCGGATCGCCTCAGCAATCACCCAGCCATCGCCGCCGTTGTTGCCGGGGCCGCACAGCACGGTGACTTGCCGTCCCGCCGCCAGCCGCCAGACCCACTCCGCCGCACCGCTTGCCGCGCGCTGCATCAGTTCATCGACGCTTGTGCCGGAAGCGATCAGCGCCGCTTCGACATCGCGCATTTGCGCGACCGTGAGGATCTGGTCAGCGGGACTGTGCATCGCCCACCTTCTTAGAGGCTATTTCTTCAACTGCGAAATATCGCGCACCGCGCCCCGCGCCGCGCTGGTGGTCATTGCGGCGTAGGCTTGCAGCGCGACCGAGATCTTGCGGGGGCGCTCCTTGGCGGGCTGCCAGCCTTTGGCATCCTGGGCAGCGCGGCGCTTCGCCAGCTCTTCGTCCGAGACCGCCAGATGGATCGTACGGCCGGGAATGTCGATTTCGATCCGGTCACCCGGCTCGACCAAGCCAATCGCCCCGCCCTCGGCCGCTTCGGGCGAGGCATGGCCAATCGACAGGCCCGATGTGCCGCCCGAAAAGCGCCCGTCGGTGAGCAGCGCGCAGGCCTTCCCCAGTCCCTTCGATTTGAGGTAGCTGGTGGGATAGAGCATTTCCTGCATGCCCGGCCCGCCCTTGGGCCCTTCATAGCGGATCACCACCACGTCGCCGGCTTCGACCTGACCGGTCAGGATTGCAGTGACAGCAGCGTCCTGGCTTTCATAGACCTTGGCCGTGCCGGTGAACTTGAGGATGCTTTCATCCACCCCGGCGGTCTTCACGATGCAGCCGTCGAGCGCGATGTTGCCATAGAGCACCGCCAGACCGCCATCCTGGCTGAAGGCGTGCTCCTTGCTGCGGATCACGCCGTTCTCCCGGTCGAGATCGAGCTCGTCCCAGCGGCGGTCCTGGCTGAAAGCGGTCTGGGTCGGCACCCCGCCCGGCGCGGCCTTGTAGAAGTGCTGGACCGCGGGATCGGTGGTGCGGCTGACGTCCCAGCGCTCGATCGCATCACCCATGGTGCGGCTGTGCACGGTCGGCAGATCGGTATGGAGCAGCCCGGCGCGGTCGAGCTGGCCCAGGATCGCCATGATCCCCCCGGCGCGGTGGACGTCTTCCATGTGGACGTCGCTTTTGGCCGGGGCGACCTTGCTCAGACACGGCACCTTGCGGCTCAGCCGGTCGATGTCCTTCATGGTGAAATCGACCCCGCCTTCGTAAGCGGCGGCAAGCAGGTGAAGCACGGTGTTGGTCGATCCGCCCATCGCGATATCGAGGCACACGGCGTTTTCGAACGCCTTGAAGCTGGCGATATTGCGCGGCAACGCGCTCTCATCGTCCTGTTCATAGTAGCGCTTGCACAGCTCCACCGCGGTGCGCCCGGCTTGCAGGAACAGCTGCTTGCGGTCGGCATGGGTGGCGAGCTGCGATCCGTTGCCCGGCAATGAAAGACCCAGCGCCTCGGTCAGGCAGTTCATCGAATTGGCAGTGAACATGCCGCTGCACGAACCGCAAGTCGGGCAAGCCGAACGCTCGATTGCTGCGACTTCCTCGTCGGAATAGCTTTCGTCCGCAGCGGCAACCATCGCATCGACCAGATCGATCGCCACTTCCTTGCCGCCCAGCACGACCTTGCCGGCCTCCATCGGCCCGCCGGAGACGAACACCACCGGGATGTTGATCCGCAGCGCCGCCATCAGCATGCCCGGCGTAATCTTGTCGCAGTTGGAAATGCAGACCATCGCATCGGCGCAGTGGGCGTTGACCATGTACTCCACGCTGTCGGCGATCAGATCGCGCGACGGGAGCGAATAAAGCATCCCGTCATGCCCCATCGCGATCCCGTCATCGACGGCGATGGTGTTGAATTCCTTGGCAACCCCGCCTGTCGCCTCAATCTCACGCGCAACCAGCTGGCCCAGGTCCTTCAGGTGGACGTGCCCCGGAACGAACTGGGTGAAGGAGTTCACCACCGCGATAATCGGCTTGCCGAAATCACCGTCCTTCATCCCCGTCGCCCGCCAAAGCCCGCGCGCGCCGGCCATGTTGCGGCCATGGGTGGAAGTGCGGGAACGGTAGGCGGGCATGAAACGATCTTTCAAATCGAGGGGCTGTGCCTGCGCCCTACACGCCTATTCAGGCAGCTTCAACGCCACTTCGTTGCAAATCCGCGCCAGCCGCTCGGCCCACAGCGCCTGCCCCTCCGGATCGCCGATCTGGTCCTGGCGCACTTCGATGCCCAGGTACGGCCGCCCATCAGCCTCGGCGTGGCGGTTCATGGTGTAATTGAGGAGCTGGCCCGAATAGGGCTGCTGGTCGCCTACCACCAGGCCCTCGGCTTCAAGCATCGGGATCGCGATCCGCGCGGCGCGGTCGTCCTGGTTGTAGAGTACGCCGACCTGCCAGGGGCGCGGCTCGTCCGGATGGGAGGCGAGGCACGGGGTAAAGCTGTGGAGCGAGAGGATCAGCGCGGGCGGCGCAGCATTGAGCAGTTCGGCCAGTGCGGCGTGATAGGGGTGGAAGAACCGCTCCAGCCGGGCGAGGTGGCCGGCGTGGTCGATCATGTTGCCTGGGATCGCATGGCCATCGCTGGCGATCGGGATCACCGCCGGGGCATGCGGCTCGCGGTTGACGTCGCAGACGAGGCGGCTGACCCCTGCCTGGAAGGCAGCGATCCCGGGACGCTGGGCCATCAAGGCACCGACTTCGGCCACACCGATGTCCACCGCGATGTGCTGGGTCAGCAGTTCGGGATGGACGCCTAAGTCGATGTCGGCGGGCACACGGTTGCTGGCGTGGTCGGACACTACCAGGATCCCACCGAAACGCGGGGTGCCTAGGATGCGGTAGGCTTCGTGTCCCGCGTCCACTCACCCCCCTCCGTTCGCATCGAGCGAAGTCGAGATGCCGCGCACAGGTGTCTCGACTTCGCTCGACACGAACGGGCCTTGGGAATGGATTGGCCTCACCGCAGCTTCCCCGCCAGTTGCCACCAGCCGCCCCATTCCTCGCGCACCATGTCCGAAGCGATCTGCAAGGCAAGATCGTCCTTGTAGAGCGCAAAGCAGGTCGCGCCCGAACCGGACATGCGGGCAATGCGCGCGCCGGTACGGTCGAGCAGCGAGAGGACTTCGCCAATCAGCAGGCATTGCTGCATCGCCGACTGTTCCAGATCGTTGCGCCCGGCATAGGCAATCTCGCTCGCCTTGCCGCTGGGCAGCGCCCCGCGATCCACCCCGTCCCAGCCCTTGAACACCGGTCCGGTGCTGAGCGGCATGCGTGGGTTGACCAGCAGCACGGGGGTTCCAGCCAGATCGTTCTCCACCGGCTCCAGCTCGGTCCCTGTGCCGCGCCCCAGGCACATTTCGCTGCGCACGCATGCTGGCACATCCGCCCCAAGCTTGGCCGCGCGCGCCTGCCAATCATCTGGCAGGCCATATTCGCGGTCATAGAGCCGGAACAGCGCCCCGGCATCGGCCGATCCTCCGCCAAGGCCAGCGGCCACCGGCAGGTTCTTCTCCAGCGTCACCGCCCAGCCCTGCGGCCGGGGCAGTGCGGTCAGCGCCTTCATCACGATATTGTCAAACGGGTCAGTCAGGTGCTGACCAAACTCACCAAGCGTTCGAAGCTCATCCCGCGGCGCGGGCTGGACCGACAGCCGGTCGCCCGCATCGACGAAAGCGAACAGCGTCTCCAGCTCGTGATAGCCATCGTCCCGCCGCCGCCGGACATGCAGCGCAAGGTTGATTTTGGCGTAGGCGGTTTCGATCATAATTCCTCTCCGGCACGGGGAGGGGGACCATCCGCAGGATGGTGGAGGGGCACGGGCGAGTTTTCCAAACGTTGCCGGGCACGCTGATCACAAATCTCTACCAGCCGCACCACCACCGCAGAAAGATCCTCCAAGATTGCCTTCGCCGGAACTCTGGTTGTTGCGATATGTTGCGATCGAAGAAAGTGCGATCGTGCCGCGTCGGCCTTTGCCGCCCGGATGGAATCATGGCCGAAGCCATCGACTTCAATCGCAAGCCTGACAGAAGCACAGTAAAAATCGAGCACGTAAATGCCCGCTGGATGCTGCCGCCTGAACTTCAAACCGCCGGGCCTTTTGCGCAGTTCGCGCCAAAGCAGGCCCTCCGGCAACGACATCTCGCTTCGGAGCTTTCGGGCCCGTTTCACGACCTCTCGAGGTCCGTTGATCACGCGCGTGCCCCTCCACCAGCTTCGCTGGTCCCCCTCCCCTGAAGGGGAGGAAGATCAAGCTCT
>PNJT01000100.1 GCA_013822005.1 Novosphingobium sp.
GACGCGATGATCAGCCAGTGGTTCGCTTTTGCCGACCAGCAACAGTTCTTCCCTGAAATGCTGGCGATCAACGGCAAGCGCGTGGAAGAGCTGCGCTATGGCGAAAACCCGCACCAGCGCGCCGCGCTCTATGTGCCGGTTGGCCCGCACGCCAAGGGCATTGCGCAGGCCGAGCAGCTCCAGGGCAAGGAACTCAGCTACAACAATTACAATGACGCCGATGCCGCGCTGGAACTGGTTGCCGAATTCCGGGGACAGGACCCGGCAGTGGTGATCGTCAAGCACGCCAACCCCTGCGGGGTCGCGCAAGGTTCCAGCCTGCTTTCGGCCTGGCAGGGCGCGTTGCAATGTGATGACGTTTCGGCCTTTGGCGGGATCGTCGCGGTCAACGTGCCTTTGGACGGCCCGACCGCCGAGGCGATTTGCGAGATCTTCACTGAAGTGGTGGTCGCGCCTGCTGCCGACGCCGCTGCCCGCGCGGTCTTTGCCAAGAAGAAGAACCTGCGCCTGCTCTTGACCGGCGACCTGCCCGATCCGCGTCGCGGCGGAATTCAGGTCAAGCCGATTACCGGCGGGCTGCTCGCCCAGAGCCGCGACAACGGGGCGATCACGCTGGACGACCTCAAGGTCGTGACCAAACGCGCACCCAGCGAGCAGGAGTTGAAGGACTGCCTGTTCGCCTGGACCGTCGCCCGCCACGTCAAGTCGAACGCGATCGTCTATGCCAAGGACGGGATCACCGCCGGGATCGGCGCGGGCCAGATGAACCGGCGCGATTCAAGCCGGATCGCGGCGATGAAGGCATCCGAAGCTGCGGAGAAATTCGGCTGGGCGCAAAGCCGCACCGTGGGCAGCGCAGTCGCCTCCGATGCCTTTTTCCCCTTCGCCGACGGCCTGCTCGCCGCAGCCGAAGCCGGGGCTACCGCGGTAATCCAGCCGGGCGGATCGATTCGCGATGACGATGTGATCGCGGCGGCGGACCAGGCCGGGCTGGCGATGGTCTTCACCGGCATGCGCCACTTCCGGCATTGAGCCGCTCCCATCTCTGTTCGCCCCGAGCGAAGTCGAGGGGTCGCCCGATAACGCGACCCCTCGACTTCGCTCGGGGCGAACGGAGTTCGGGTTGATTCTGAGCGCACGCGTGATGAGCCTGCCAGCCCGCGTCTCAACTCACCGCAATCGCCCTTCGTTTCACCGCGATGAAGCGGAGATAACGACAACATTCACTTGCCGGTAAGGAGCTATTTTGCAGGAGGGCCGTCAAGACCGAAACTCCAGTCCAAGTGATTCTCCGATGGCCCTGTTCAAGTCCGATCTTACCCGCTCTTTCGCCATCGGCTTCGCGCTGGGCTGCGCCGCGCTGTTTGCGGTCATGGGCTCGCCGTTCCAGACCAGCCTGAGCCAGCAGGTAATCCCCTCGGCCACGGCTGCGCCGGTGCTTCCTGACCAGACTCTGGTTGCTCCCGCTGTGGATGCCGCACGCTAGGATTTGCGGCGCGGGTCAGTCCGCCCTATATCGGGTCAATGGCTGCCCATCACCACCACCACGAACCGACCGGCCTCTCGCTGATCGAAGCTGCTTCCCAGGCGCTGGTCGAAGCCGGCGAGCAATGGACCGGCATGCGCGCCGAAGTGTTCGAAGCGCTCGCCGGGCAGGAAAAGCCGGCCTCGGCCTATGACATTGCCGAGGATGTCTCAAAAGCGCGCGGCAAGCGGGTTGCGGCCAATTCGGTCTACCGGATCCTCGATCTGTTCGTCGCCAACAACCTCGCGCGCCGGGTCGAAAGCGCCAACGCCTATGTCGCCAACCCGCACCCCGGCTGCCGCCACGACTGCATCTTCCTGATCTGCGACATCTGCGGGCGGGCGGTGCATATCGATGATGACAAGCTGACCGGTGCGCTGGTCCAGGCGGCGAAAGACGCTGGCTTTGCCGATATCAGGCCGGTGGTGGAACTGCGCGGGGTTTGCTCAGAGTGTAGTTGATCCTCCCCGGAACGGGGAGGGGGACCACCGAAGGTGGTGGAGGGGTACGCGAGAGTGATCCCGACGGTGCCGGCAAAGTCGTGACCACTTGCACGTACCCCTCCACCATGCTTCGCATGGTCCCCCTCCCCCAAGGGGGAGGACTAACCAAATTGCGTCAGGCTCAGCAGATTGCCATCGGGATCGGGAAACCATGCCACTTTGGCCCCGCCATCGGGTGAGGCCCAGACCCCGTCGGCGTCCTGGCCGAAGCCATCATAGACCTGGAACTGCACGCCCTTGGCTTTAAGGTCCTGCACCACGGCGCGGATATCGGCGACGTGCCAGCCCAGCACGGTGTGCCCGCTGCCCTTGTGCCCGGGCATGGTGGTCAGCCGCATCGGGGTGCGGTTGCCCAGGTCGAACGTGACCGCATGGTCGTCCTCGCCCAGTGCCTTCAGCCCCAGGATTCCGGCGTAGAACGGCTTGGAGCGGCTGCGGTCGGCGGTCAGCACGAAAGCGACCGGCGGGGCATTGGCGGGCAGCGACATGAAACATTCTCCCTCGTTTCTCATCCCCTTCTGCACGATAGTCTCAATCGACACTAGTGGTGCAAGCGTGTAAGGCGCTCCCCCATGAGTGCTAATCCGGCAACGCCCCTGCTCGATACGGTCCATTTTCCCGCCGATTTGCGCGCACTGGTCCCCGGCCAGCTACGCCAGTTGGCCGACGAGCTGCGCGCCGAAATGATCAGCGCGGTCGGGCAGACCGGCGGGCATCTGGGCTCTGGCCTGGGCGTGGTCGAGCTGACCGTGGCGCTGCACTATGTGTTCGACACCCCCCTCGACCGGCTGGTCTGGGACGTTGGCCACCAGGCCTATCCGCACAAGATCCTGACCGGGCGGCGCGACCGGATCCGCTCGATCCGCCAGGGCGGGGGCCTCTCGGGCTTCACCAAGCGCAGCGAGAGCGAGTACGATCCGTTCGGCACCGCGCATAGCTCCACCTCGATCTCGGCCGCGCTCGGCTTTGCGATTGCCAACAAGCTGTCGGGCGGGGGCGGCAAGGGCATCGCGGTGATCGGCGACGGGGCGATGAGCGCCGGGATGGCCTATGAGGCGATGAACAACGCCAAGCAGGCCGGCAACCGGCTGGTGGTGATCCTCAACGACAATGACATGTCGATCGCGCCGCCGGTCGGCGGGCTTTCGGCGTACCTGGCGCGGCTGGTCTCTTCGCGTCCGTTCCTCAGGGTGCGCGATATCGCCAAGCGGCTGTCGCGCAAGTTGCCTGAACCGCTCCACCGCGCCGCCAAGAAGACCGATGAGTTTGCGCGCGGCTGGTGGATGGGGGGCACCTTGTTCGAGGAATTGGGGTTCTATTATGTCGGCCCGATCGACGGTCATAACCTCGACCAGCTGATCCCGATCCTGGAGAACGTGCGCGATGCCGCCGAAGGGCCGTGCCTGGTCCACGTGGTGACGCAAAAGGGCAAGGGCTATGCCCCGGCCGAGGCCAGCGCCGACAAGTACCACGGCGTGCAGAAGTTCGACGTGATCACCGGCGAGCAGGTCAAGGCCCCGGCCAAGGCTCCGGCCTATCAAAACGTGTTCGGCGAAACCTTGGCCAAACTGGCCGACAGCGACCCGACGATCTGCGCGATCACCGCGGCGATGCCCAGCGGCACCGGGGTGGACAAGTTCGCGAAGGCTCACCCCGAGCGCAGCTTCGATGTCGGGATCGCCGAACAGCACGCGGTGACCTTCGCAGCGGGCCTTGCCGCGCAAGGGATGCGCCCGTTCTGCGCGATCTATTCGACCTTCCTGCAGCGCGCTTTCGACCAGGTGGTCCACGACGTCGCGATCCAGAACCTGCCGGTGCGCTTCGCGATCGACCGGGCCGGGCTGGTCGGGGCTGACGGCGCGACCCACGCCGGTTCGTTCGACATCACGTACCTTGCGACGCTGCCCAACCTGGTCGTCATGGCCGCCGCCGACGAGGCCGAGCTGGTCCACATGACCTATACCGCGGCTTGCCACGACAGCGGCCCGATTGCCTTCCGTTATCCGCGCGGCAACGGCACCGGGGTGGCCTTGCCCGAAGTTCCGCAGGCGCTGGAGATCGGCAAGGGCCGGATCGTCCGCCAGGGCAGCAAAGTCGCGCTGCTTTCGCTCGGCACGCGGCTCGCCGAGGCCTTGAAGGCTGCCGACCAGCTTGAAGCCCGCGGGCTTTCCACCACGGTGGCCGACTTGCGCTTTGCCAAGCCGCTCGACCATGATCTGATCCGCCAGCTGATGGCGACGCATGAGGTGGTAGTCACAGTCGAGGAAGGCAGCATCGGCGGGCTGGGCGCGCATGTGCTGACCATGGCCAGCGACGAAGGACTGCTCGACGCGGGCCTCAAAATCCGCACGCTGCGCTTGCCCGATCTGTTCCAGGACCACGACAGCCCCGACAGGCAGTATGACGAGGCCGGGCTCAACGCCCCGCACATCGTCGATTGCGTGCTCAAGGCGCTGCGCCATAACAGCGCGGGCGTGGAAGAGGCGCGGGCTTGACCCTGCGCCGCTGGGCAGTGGGGATTCTTGCTGGCGGCCTGTTCGCTTATTCCATTGCCCTTGGCGGGCTCTATGCCGCACAGGACAATCTGATCTATCCCGCGCCCAAACAGGCCGCGCCCGTGCCCCCCGGCTACCGCCAGATCGAGCTTGCCACTGCCGATGGCCTGCGGCTCGCGGCCGTGTTCAGCCCGCCCGCGCCGGGCCGCAAGACCGTGGTGTTCTTCCACGGCAACGGCGATAGCTGGGGCGGGGCGGCGGCGGCCAACCGGTTGGTCATGGCGGCGGGCTACGGTGTGCTGCTGGCCGAATATCGCGGCTATGGCGCGAACCCTGGCACGCCAGGCGAGCAAGGCTTCTACGCCGACGGCCGGGCGGCACTGGCCTGGCTGAAAGCGCAAGGGATCGGATCGGAACAGGTCGTGCTGATCGGCAATTCGATCGGCTCGGGCACCGCCACCCAGCTCGCCAGCGAAGCGCCGGTTGCCGGTCTTGCGGTGGTCTCAGGCTTCACCAGCCTGCCCGACCTGGTCGCCGAAAAGGTCAGCTGGGCCCCGACCCGCTATCTGGTCAGCGACCAATTTGACAACCATGCAAAAGTGGGCCGCATCACCGCGCCAATGCTGCTGCTCCACGGCACCGCCGATACGATGATCGGCCCCGAACACGCCCAATCTCTGGCCCGGGCCCAACCCCGCGCGCGGCTGGTGCTGGTGCCCGGCTTTGGTCACGAACTGGCCTATCAGGATGCCGCGCAACGGGCGCTGCTGGACTGGCTGGCGGGGCTTTAGCCTACGATCCGCGTTTTGACCCAGCGGTCGCGCGCACGGTTGATCGGGCGGTCGAAATAGCGCCAGACCAACCAGGACACGACCGGGATCACGGCAAAGCAGATCGCCGCCACTTCAAGTCGCTCCAGGAATGGCCCTTTGACCCGCTGGAACCATTCGACCCCCAGCCAATGGAGCAGGTAAATAATAAAAGACAGGTCGGCCATCATCCTGTCAGTCGGCTCGCTGGGCCGATGGACCGTATAGATCGCCAGCGGTGCCGCCAGAACTGCCAACCAAGCGCAGAAGATCGGGTTGTAGATAAACAGCGGACCCGGGTTGGCCCCACCGATCAGCAGCGAACGCCAGGGCGAGACCAACACCGCCGCCAGGCTCACCACCACCAGCGCGGCCGAGATCGAGGCCAGCCGTTTGCTTGGCTGCCAGTTGGTGATCGAGGCGTTGATGCCGATCAGGAAGAACACGATGTAGTTAGCCAGTAGCGACCGCTCGGTCAGCCAGAACGAAGCAAGCGAAGCGGCCGCGCACAGCGCAAACAGCGCCCACCGCTTGTTCCGCGCGATCACAACTGAAAGCAGCGGGGCCAGCACGTAGAAGCGCATTTCGATATCGAGCGACCAGGCGGGACCCAGCGGCATATAGTCCAGCCATGAATAACCCAGCAGCAGCACCGAGGTGAGCGCGACCAGCCAGGGGTCTTGCCCCGCCAACTTGTCAAGATTGATCCCGAAGGCAAAATCGACCGCCAGCATCGCCAGCGAACAAAGCACCATCACCGGGGCCAGCCGCCACAACCGACTGACAAGGTATGTAAAATAGGCATTGCGGGTGCGGGTGTACTTGTTCGTCCACATCCGTTGCAGCCAGAATCCAGAGAGAATGAAGAATACCAGCACAGCCGCCGTGCCCACGCCAAAGCTGGAGAAGTGGTGTACGAACACCAGCATGGCTAGCAGCAACCTGAAAGCGCCGGGGCTCCCTTGCAGAGCATCTGGAACGAACTGGGGAATGCGCATCGCGATCAGCTTGTCCCCGCCCGCCTGGCCGCAATCATTTGCCGCCGCCGCCGCACGGCCGGGGGCAGGCGCAAGTCAGGCGCTTTCCCGGCCTGTTGCGGTCCGGGCGCGCCGGGATCAGCGACCGACCTCCGCCGGGCTGCCAATCGCCGCATATCGCGCGCCAAGGGAACATGGAAATAGCGGGCAACCAGCACCCACAGCACGATCGGTGTGAAAAAGAATATCCCTTGGCGGAATACGGTTACGATCTGTCCGTCCCGGTATGCGACAATCAGGATCGGCAGGAACATCAGGTAGGCTGCGGTGTGGATCGTGCTTTGATCGCTTTCCACAAATCGCCGATAGATCCAGCCCAGCAAATACCCGCAGAGCCCGCACCACAGCACTACCCCGACCCAGCCAAGCGAATACCAGCCCTCACCCGGCAACGACCGGGTCATGCCATAAGGTGTGCCGTGGTCGAACAGGAAGATCCGCTCAAACGGAGCACCAAAGGGTTTGTCCTTCCACAAGACGCGTGGGATTGGCTCGGTGAAGACCTGCAGGACATCGTTGAAATAGCCGTAAGTCTGGCTGCGCTGCGGGACGACATAGACAATGTATTCGAAGAACTCGAGATTGGCGAAGTCCATGCCTTCGCCAAACTTGAGGTCGGTGTAGCCCGAATAGCGGATGTCGGTCTGCCCACCAAAGACCGCACGCAATGATTGCCCGCGGTCTGAACCCACCGCGACAAAGGCCAGGGCCAGGACCCCCGCCAGCGCAGTCGCTTTTAGGTCGGGGAATCGCTGACGGCGTTCGAACAAATAAAGCAATGCGGTGGAAATCAGCGCGGTGATAAAGGGCCCGCGCCCGCCAGTGCCTGCGCGCATCACCACAAAAACGAACAGGGGTGCAATCGCGATCAGCCGAAACCGGAACAGCCACGCGCAAATCGCTCCCAGCGGAGCCAGCATCAGTTGTGCTTCTGCAATGTAGCCG
Organism: Novosphingobium sp.; assembly: GCA_013822005.1. Classification (GTDB taxonomy): domain Bacteria; phylum Pseudomonadota; class Alphaproteobacteria; order Sphingomonadales; family Sphingomonadaceae; genus Novosphingobium. The sequence continues at coordinate 7,315 of PNJT01000100.1, forward strand.
TTGGTTGAAGTGTTGTAGATCACCCCGGTGGCGGCATCCCGGCCCATATCAACAGCGACTTCGAAATTGCTCGCTTGCCCATAGAGCGCGAGCAACGACCACATCCCGATCGGAAAACAGATTGCAAAGATCCAGGGGAAGTATCGACCCAGCCGAATCCGCTCCTGGACCGAGAAAGCATCCTGTTTGAAGCGCATCGGGATCGCGCCCTGGCGAAAGCAGAAGAACGCAAAGGTGAGATAACCCAGGCACGCGGCGACAATCACTGTGATCTTGTCTGACGGCGAGGGGCTGAACCGGAAGGCGCGATACAGCATGTCGTATTCCAGCCAGACCGACAGGAATGGGCGGAAAACGAAGACGATCCCATGAAACAGGGTGTAGTAGGTAAACGGATGAAAGACGCTGAAATAGCCGCTGCGCAGATAGACCGCGGTTACCCCGCAGAAAACCATCAGCGATGCGACCAGCACGACCAGGTACACGGGGACGACCTTTCAGACCCGGATGGGAGAAGCGCCCTTCTGGCAGGCGGCAAGGGGCAAGGCAAGGCCGCGCAAGGCGCTGGGCGGCGCGGCAATTTGCATTAATTTGTATCTTGCCACTCCCCGTCTCTTGCTCGCCGCGCGCGCAAGGTCCATTGGGGTGTCACGCCCTGGTCACACTTGGTTCAGTGCGCGGCGGCATAAGATAAGGGTGGCAGACAAGTTCGTGGACGCGCAGCACAACAGTGGGCAGGATTCGCTCGACCAAAGTTCGTACTGGAACGGGTACTACCGCTCGGGCGGGGTGCCCGAACTGCCTTCGCAATTCGCGCTGTTCGTGGCCGGCGAGCTGGCCAGCGGGGCGGTGGAGCCAGTAGCGGCGATTCTCGACATCGGCTGCGGCAACGGGCGCGACAGCGTGTTTTTTGCCCAGCTGGGTCATGCGATTGGCGGGCTTGACCGGTCCGAACAGGCCATTGCCGCCTGCACCGCGCGGCTGGACGCCATGCCGCGCAGCGCGCCCGCCAAGGCCTTGTTCCAGTCCGGATGCGCTGAAAGCGGCGCAATCGAGGCGCTGGCAGATGCGTTTGAAGGGCCGCTGCTGGTCTATTCGCGGTTCTTCTTCCACGCGGTTGACCAAGCTGCCGAAGCCGAGATCCTGGGCCGGGTCGGGCGCTTGCTGACCCAGCGCGGCGGCGCACTTGCGGCCGAATTCCGCACGATCCACGATTCGGACGGCACTCGCGAAACCGGCGCGCATTACCGCCGCTATGTCGATCCTGCCGCCTATGGCGCGCGGCTGGCCGACAGCGGACTGCAAGTGACCTGGCAGGTGCAGGGCCGCGGCATGGCCAAGTACCGCAGCGACGACGCGCATGTCGCACGGATCGTGGCGCGGCCGTGGTAGACTATCGCGACGGTCGGCCCAGTGAGAAGCTGCGGCGCCTCCAGACCGTCCAGCAGGATCTGGCGGTGCGGCTGGTCGATTACTGCCATGCCCGCGGGCTCCAGCCGTTTCTGGTCGCCGGATCGGCGCTGGGGGCCTGGCGCGATGCGGGGATGATCGCCTGGGACGACGATATCGACCTGGGCCTGCTGCGCGATGACTATGACAAGTTGGCCCAGGCGCTGGCGCGCGATCCTTTGCCGGGGGTGACCTTGCAGACCTGGCGCAATACGCCGGGCTTTCCCTTCGCTTTCGCCAAGCTGCGGATCGACGGGACCAAAGTGGTCGAATCGGCCGCACTGGGTCCCGGCTTTCACCAGGGCATCTTCCTCGACATCTTCCCGTTCGATCCGCTGCCCCGCGCCGCGCCCTGGCGCTGGTTGCAGCGGGCCGTGCTGCTCGGCGCGAACCTGTTCCTCCTCTCGTTCAGCCGCGAGGCCGCGATGAACGCCACATCGCCGCTGTTCCGCGCGCTGCGCCTCGCCGCGCTGGCGCTGCGCCCGCTGGTGCCCTTGAACATATTGGTGGCGATCAGCGAATGGGCCTACCGCCTGCCGCCGGCGGCCAAATCGGATAGCTGCGTTTCGTTTCACATGTACGGGATCCGGTTCTGGCGCAAAACCAGGATCGGGAAATCGGCGCTGATCCCGCCGGCCCTGGTCCCCTTTGGCGAAACCCAGCTGCCGGTCCCGGCCGATTGCCACGCCTACCTGACGGGGATTTTCGGCGACTATAGCCGCCCCCCGCCCGAACACGCGCAGCGTCCCGGCCACATCCGCGATGTCGATTTCGGAGACTAGGTCACAGACCCATAAACGGGATTCCCAAAGCGCGTAAGTTCTGATT
>PNJT01000101.1 GCA_013822005.1 Novosphingobium sp.
GAATTCTTCAAGGCCGTCCCCCCGATCCGCGACAAGATGCATATGCTGAACGAGGTGGGGCTGGGCTACGTCAAGGTCGGCCAGCAGGCCACCACGCTCAGCGGCGGTGAGGCGCAGCGGGTGAAGCTGGCCAAAGAGCTGTCGCGGCGCAGCACCGGGCAGACGCTCTACATCCTCGACGAGCCGACCACCGGGCTGCACTTCGAAGACGTGCGCAAGCTGCTCGAAGTGCTGCAGCGGCTGGTCGATCAGGGCAATTCGGTGGTGGTGATCGAACACAACCTCGATGTGATCAAGGTCGCCGACTGGGTGATCGACCTCGGCCCCGAAGGCGGCGTGCGCGGCGGGGAGATTGTCGCGGAGGGGACGCCCGAAGCGGTGGCGGCCAACAAGCGGAGCTACACCGGGGGGTATCTGAAGCCCCTGCTGGCGCGCTAACTTGATCCCCCTCCCCGTCGGGGAGGGGTTAGGGCTGGGGGAGCGAGGCCGCCAGGCCGAGCGTCAACGCTGGCGTGGAACCCCCACCCCCAAACCCCTCCCCGACGGGGTGGGGGGGGCAGCGAACTCAAATTCTGCCCCGGCACGCCTTGAATCTCCGCGCGGCCAGTGCCAGTTAGGGTAAACGAGCCGGGCCCCTCTGGTCATTCATGCGAATGGCGATGTCGGATCGTTTTTTACGTCACCGGGAGTCCCAAAATATGACCCATGCCGCTGTAATGCCGTGCCCCGTCTGCAAGGTTTCGCTCGTGATGAGCGACCGCCAGGGGGTTGAGATCGACTATTGCCCGCAGTGCCGCGGCGTCTGGCTCGATCGCGGCGAGCTCGACAAGATCATCGAACGCAGCGCCAGCGACCTGGCCCAACCCCAAGCAGCCCCGCCGCCGCCCCAGCAGCCCGGCTATGCCCCGCAAGGCTACCCCCAGCATGGCCACGGACAAGGCTACCCCTACAAGAAGCGCCGCAAGTCGTTCCTGGAAGAGCTGTTTGATTGAGCAGGATCGCGTGGAACTGCGTGGGTAGGCCGGGGGCACGCTGTTGCGTGTTGCCGGCTGGCTGTGCGGTCAGGGGTGGAGTTCAGATGGGGTGGACGCCTCAGCGCCGAACAGGCCGCCGCCGCAGCCGCCCAGCAGAAAGCCAACGCCGACGCCCAGGCCGCCTGCGAACAGGCCCTCAAGAACCGCGAAGCCAAGATCTCCGCCGACAAGGTCGCTTACGATACGGGCATGGCCAAGTGAAAAGCGGATGACGAGGCCTGCCAGGCGGGGGATAAGACACGCTGCGTGAAGCCGCAGTAAACTGACCTCAACGGCAAGGCTGAAAAGGCCGCTCGTCCGCACAGGGACGGGCGGCCTTTTTGCGTGCGTGAGGGGCGTGACGGGGATCACGGACGGGGATGCTCGGCTTGGGCAAGCTCTTCTCAAACAGGAGGAAGACATGGCCGATTTGGACATCGAACTAACACTGACAGGCACCATCGAAGCACGGAAGGTCGCGATCGATCACCAGACGATCAGCTTTTCGGGCGATGGAAAAGGCAGCATCGATGTCGATGGCACGATGGGCGATGAATCCAATCACTCGCTGATCGCTACCATCAAGGGCGACGTTGACGCCTCGATGGCCATCAAGATTACCTGCGGCGGGATCGAGATCAAGGGTCCGAAAACTTTGAAGATCCCGGAATCTACGGCCCCCTATGCGACAACTGACATGGTGATCAAACTCAAGCCCAAGGGAGCTGCGTGATGCGTGCTCGCAACTTTGTTCTTTCGTCCGTCCCGACTTTGGCTTTGTTGGTCGCTAGTGGGGCAGCTCAGGCGCAATCCATCTCCACGGCAAGCATCGACGCAGGGGCCCCGAACAGCGACACTGCGCAGGCCAATCCAGTCAAGTTCGAACTCTTGGCAGGCGCTGACAAGAAGGAGGCCTCGGTCAAAATTCGCCTGTTCGACTCGCTTTCCAATGACCTCAAGAATGGAGGTTCGTCTTTCGATCAATCCAGGCAGCTGACGGTCACTCTTTCAACCCCCTGGGACGGAGAGAATGACGCCGTGCCCGCAAGCCTCGACAAGCTGGCAAGCGGGACCAAGATCAAGTTCGAGTTTGCCTTCTTTGGGATGGAAACGCGCAACAGCACGACCCCGCGACAGAACGAATTCTCTCAGAAGGCCCGGCGAATCTGCATCAGCAAAGCCAACGAGGGCTACGCGCAGAGGTTGGGCGCGCTTGGTCCGACGCCCAATCAAGAGTCCATCACTGCGGTGAACAAAACGCACGCAGAGACAATCAGCAACTGCGAAACGGACGATTCAAATTCGGTGATTACTGCATTCTCCAAGGACGACCTGCCCGCATACACTCGCGAGAATCTCATCGAAGCTGGCATCGGCTTTTCGCTCGATGCGTCAATCGGACACAACAAGTTTGAGTATATTGATCCGACAAACCTGACAAAACAGAGCGTATCGAAAGCGAGCTGGAGTGCAGGTGCAAGCGTCAGAAAGTACTTCGCTTCGGCTCCAGTCATGGTTTCGTTGAGTGCCGAATATCAGAGCGGCTACAAGGAAGGTGACAAGACCATTTTCTGCCCCGCCGCTGTCGGTCCTGCGCCGGTGGTCTGCATTCAGGGAAATGCGGGTGCTCCTGTCCATCAAGAGGGTGCGGTCATTCGTTTCAATTTGCGCAGCAGGCTGCTGCAGAAAAATGGCAAGTCGCTTTTGGCGATATCCCCGTTGGTCTCGTACGACACTTCGGAAGACGTATGGGGCGCTGAGTTGCCAATCTATTTCATTCCAGGAAAGGATGACAGCCTGACGGGCGGGATCAAAGTGGGCTACCGATCCGACAAGAAAGATGTGACCTTCGGGCTTTTCATCGGGGCAGCCTTTGGAATGTAGGATTTCCCACCCGACCAACCGCCAACCACCCTCGGCGAACGGCATTGACTCCCCCTCCCCCCGGCGCGCAAGGCAGCATCCGTCTTGCGCCCGGGGCGGACGGCCTTTGCGGTGCTGAATTCCAAGGGGAGTTTGCCTGATGAAGAGCCGTTTTCTGCTTGCCGGGGCCGCGTTTGCGCTGCTGGCGGTGCCGTTTGCCCACAGCCAGCTGGATGCCGCGGCAGCCAAGACCGCCACGACTGCCAAAGCCGCCAAGGCCACGATCGGGGCCTGGGGCTATGACCAGGCCGGCGGCGATCCCAGCGTCAGGCCGGGCGACGATTTCTACCGCTTCGCTTCGGGCAAGTGGGACGACAAGACCGAGATTCCGGCCGACAAGGCCACGATCGGCGCCTTCATCGCGCTGCAGGACCGGACCCAGGAACAGCTCAAGACACTGATCACCGCCGCACCCAAGGGCGGCCAGACCGGGGGCTTCTATGCCAGCTTCATGGACGAGGCGCGGCTCGAAAAGATTGGCCTGGCCCCGCTCAAGGCCGATCTGGCCGCGCTTGACGCGGTCAAGACCAAGGCTGAGTTCAGCCGCTTCATGGGCCAGACCAACGGGGTCTTCGGTTCGGGCGTGGTCGGCTTCTACATCGGCGCGGATACCGCCAACCCCGAGCTTAACGTGATGTACCTGGCCCAGTCGGGGCTGGGCCTGCCCGAGCGCGAATTCTATTTCGCCGAGCAGTTCAAGAAACAGCGCGAAGCCTATGTCGCCTATATCGCCCGGACCTTGAAGGTGCTGGGCCACGCCGATCCGGACAAGGGTGCGGCTGCGATCATGGCCTTTGAAACCGGCATCGCCGAACGCAGCTGGAAAGCCGCCGAGCGCCGGCAGATCGAAAAGATCAACAACCCGATGAGCAGCGCCGAACTGGCCGCCTATGCCCCGGGGATCGAGTGGGACCAGTATTTCGCCGGCATGAAAGTTCCGGCCCAGCAGCGCATGATCGTGCGTGAGAACACCGCGATCAAGGCGATCGCGGCCTTCTATGCCGAAACCCCGCTGGAAACGCTGAAGCTGTGGCAAAGTTTCCACATCGCCCACCAGGCATCGCCCTATCTCACCAAGGCGATGGTCGACAGCCGCTTCGAATTCGTCAAGTCGCTGTCGGGCGTCAGCCAGAACCTGCCGCGCTGGAAGCGGGGGATCGATCTGGTCGGCGGCCAGCTGGGCGAACTGGTCGGGCAGAACTATGTCGCCAAGTATTTCCCGGCCTCGTCCAAGGCCAAGATGGAAGTGCTGGTGGCCAACCTGAAAGTGGCCATGGCCAAGCGGCTCAACGCCAACGACTGGATGAGCGCGCAAACCAAGGCCGCGGCGCTTGAAAAGCTACAGAAGATGGACGTCATGGTCGGCTATCCCGACAAGTGGCGCTCGTACAAGGGGCTCAAGGTTGTGCCGGGTGACCTGTACGGCAACGTCAAGCGCGCCGGGCTGTTCAATGCCGCCTATCGCCTGGCGGACCTCGGCAAGCCGGTCGATCGCAAGCGCTGGGCGATGAGCCCGCAGACGGTCAATGCCTATAACGGCGGGCTGGAAAACAAGATCGTGTTCCCGGCCGCGATCCTGCAGGCGCCGTTCTTCGATCCCAATGCCGAAGATGCCGTCAACTATGGCGCGATCGGCGGGGTGATCGGGCACGAGATCATCCACGGCTTCGACGACCAGGGCCGCAAGATCGATGCCAAGGGCGCGGTGCGCGATTGGTGGTCCCCCGAAGACGCCAAGCGGTTCGAGGAACAGGCCAAGATCTTTGGCGACCAGTACGCCAAGTTCGAAGTGGCCCCGGGGGCCTTCATCAACCCGGCGCTGGCGATGGGCGAAAATATCGCCGATCTGGGCGGGCTGTCGGTGGCCTTCGAAGCCTATCACACATCGCTGGGCGGCAAGAGCGCCCCGATCCTCGACGGGCTGAGCGGCGACCAGCGGTTCTACCTGGCCTGGGCGCAGGTCTGGCGGACCAAGATGCGTGAGGCCGCGCTGCGCAACCAGGTCAACACCGGCCCGCACAGCCCGGGGATGTACCGGGCCTTCGCCCCGCTGCGCAACATCGACGGCTGGTATCAGGCCTTCAACGTCCAGCCCGGCCAGAAGCTCTACATCGCGCCTGAAGCGCGCGCACGGATCTGGTAAGGGCTATTCAGCCAAGACTCAGGGGGCAGCGGCAACGCTGCCCCCGATTGCATTTGAGGAACATCGCAATGCGCAAGATCACTCTCGTTTCGCTGACCGCACTGGCCCTGGCCGGCTGCGCCGCCTCGGTTGCGTCAAGCGACCAGGCCCCCGTGGCCGAGGCCGCTCCGCTCGCTCCGCCGGTCTATGCGCCGGTCATCCCCAAAGGCACCGGGATCTTCGCGGAACGTTCGACCCTGCCGTTCCACGCCCCCGATTTCGGCAAGATCAAGGACAGCGATTTCCTCCCCGCGATCGAACAGGGCATGGCGATCAAGCTGGCGGAGATGGAGGCAATCGCGGGCGACCCCGCGCTGCCGACGTTCGAGAATACGCTTGTAGCGATGGAGCAGGCCGGGCAGATGCTGACCCGCACGACCTATGTCTTCAGCGCACTGACTGCGGCCAATACCAATGACACGCTGGACGCCATCGACAAGGAAACATCGCCCAAGCTGACCGCGCTGGACGATACGATCTACCTCAACGACAAGCTGTTCGGGCGGGTGAAGTACCTTTACGAACGCAAGGACCAGCTGGGCCTGCGCGCCGACCAGGTGCGGCTGCTGCAGGTCACTTATGACCGCTTCGTCAAAAACGGCGCGACGCTGACCGGCGATGCCAAGGAACAGCTCAAGACGATCAACGGGCGGATTTCCACCCTGCAGACCGAATACGGCCAGAAACTGACTGCCGCGACCAAGGATGCGGCGCTGATCATTTCCGACAAGCGCAAGCTGGCCGGGCTCTCCGCCGGGGACATTGCCTCCGCCGCCAAGGCGGCCGAGGACCGCGGCCTCAAGGGCAAATGGGTGCTGGTGCTGCAGAACACCACCCAGCAGCCGCTGCTCGCCTCGCTCAAGGACCGCGAAACCCGCAAGGCGCTGTTCGATGCCAGCTGGAACCGCGCCCAGCGCGGCAATGCGCACGATACCCGCGCCTTGATCGCCGAACTGGCGCAGCTGCGCGCCGAAAAGGCCAAGCTGCTGGGCTTTCCCGATTTCGCCACGTTCACCATGTCGGACCAGATGGCCAAGAGCCCGACCAAGGCGATTGCGATGATGCAGCAAATGGTGCCAGCCTTGGCTGCGCAGGAACGCAAGGAAGCAGGAGAGCTCAACGCGCTGATCAAACGCAGCGGCGGCAAGTTCACCGTCCAGCCGTGGGACTGGACCTTCTATTCCGAGCGGCTGCGCAAGGAAAAGTACGCGTTCGATGAAAGCGAGACCAAGCCCTATTTCGAGATTACCAATGTGCTGGAAAACGGCGTGTTCTATGCCGCCAACCAGCTCTACGGGCTGACCTTCAAGAAGCGCAGCGATATCCCCGTCTATCACCCGGATGTCACCGTCTACACCGTCTATGACAAGGACGGCAGTGAGCTGGCGCTGTTCTATTTCGACCCGTGGAAGCGCGACAACAAACAGGGCGGCGCCTGGATGTCGAACTTCGTCGATCAGTCGCACCTGTTCGGGACCAAGCCGGTGGTGTTCAACGTCCAGAACTCGCCCAAGCCCGCCCCCGGCCAGCCCGCGCTGGTCAGCTTCAGCGATGCCGAAACGATGTTCCACGAATTCGGCCACGCGCTGCACGGGATGCTGTCTGACCAGACCTATCCCACGCTCTCGGGCGCCAACACCGCACGCGATTTCGTCGAGTTCCCCAGCCAGTTCAACGAGTACTGGATGACCGAGCCGCGCGTTTTCGCCCAGTTCGCCAAGCACTACCAGACCGGCGCGCCGATGCCCGCCGCATTGGTCGCCAAGGTTCAGGCCGCGGCCAAGTATGGCCAGGGCTTTGCGCTGGGCGAAGTGATCACCGCGGCGATGCTCGACCAGAAATGGCATGCTGTGGGTGCCGCCGCGGGCAAGCAGGACGTCGATGCGTTCGAAGGCCAGGCACTCAGCCAGCTGGGGCTGGAAACCACCTTGGTCCCGCCGCGCTATCGCACCAGCTATTTCCGCCACATCTGGGGCGGCGGCTATTCGGCGGGCTACTATGCCTATGTCTGGACCGAGATGCTCCAGCACGATTCCTACCAGTGGTTCATCGATAACGGCGGCATGACCCGCGCCAATGGCCAGCGGTTCCGCGATATGGTGCTCAGCCGCGGCAGCTCGATCGACTATCCGGACATGTACCGCGCTTTTGCGGGCCGCGATCCCAGCATCGAACCGATGCTGAAGGCCCGCGGGTTGAAGTAATCCTCCCCCTTGGGGGAGGGGGACCATGCGAAGCATGGTGGAGGGGCACGCGCGAGTGATCCCAACCTGTCCGGCCAAGTCGGGATCACTCGCGCGTACCCCTCCACCATCCCTGCGGGATGGTCCCCCTCCCCGTTTCAGGGAGGATTAGATCACCAGCGCCCGCGCCCCTGCCTCACCCAGCCAGCGCGCGCTGACTCCCCAGACCTTGGCGATCACCGCTTCGCTCAGCGCCTGCTCCGGCGCGCCGTCGGCGACCACGCGGCCCTGTTGCAGCACCACCACCCGGTCCGCGCGGTTCATCGCCTGGGCCAGATCGTGCAGCACCAAGACCACCCCCAGCCCCTGCCCGGCCAGCGCCCGGAAGTGATCGAGCAGCGCGATCTGGTGCGCCAGATCGAGGTTGGCGAGCGGTTCGTCAGCGAGCAGCCAGCACGGCTCTCCCGCCAGCACCCGCGCCAGCATCGCCCGCGCGCGTTCGCCGCCGGAGAGCTTTGAGAGCGGACGAAAACGCAGGTCTTCCAGCTGCATGTCGCTGAGCGCCCGGTCGATCGCCGCGCGGTCAGCCTCGATACCCATGTTCCACGGCAGACGGCCAAGCCCGGCCAGCGTTTCGACCGAAATATCCCAGGCGAGCTCAGCCTGCTGCGGCAAGTAGCCCACTCGCCGCGCGCGATCATCGAGCGCGAGGCTGGCCATCAGCTCCCCATCAAGCCGCACTTCGCCGCTGGCCAAGGGGACAAGCCCCGCCAGGCTGGTCAGCAAGCTCGACTTGCCCGCGCCATTGGGACCGCAGATTGCGGTGACTTCGTTTTGGTTGAGGGTGATCGAAACGCCGCCAAGCCGCCCAGGCAATTCAATGGACTTGCAAACCAAAGTCCCGTTCGCATCGAGCGAAGTCGAGATGCCGCGCGCTGTGTCTCGACTTCGCTCGACACGAACGGATGTGGGTGCGGGGTTGCTCATGCCAGGTCCTTCCGCATCCGCAGCAGCAGCGCCAGGAAGAACGGCGCGCCCAGCAGCGACAGGGCAATCCCCAGCCGCAGCTCGCTTTGCAGCGGCAGGACCCGGCACAGCATGTCCGCCACCAGCAGCAGCAAGGCCCCGGCCAGCGCAGAGGGCAGGATCAGCTGCGAAGGCCGCCCATCGGTAGTGCGGCGCAGCAGGTGCGGCACGATCAGCCCGACAAAGCCGATGATCCCCGCCGCTGCGACCCCCGCACCAACGGTCAGCCCGACCCCGCCGATCATCAGCCATTGCAGGGTCCGCGGATCGACGCCCAGAGAGCGCGCCGCCGTTTCGCCAAGGGTCAGCGCATCGAGCGAACGCCCGGCCTTGAGCAACAGCGCGATCCCCGCCAGCGTCAGCGGCGCGGCGAACCACACCTCGCGCCAGGACCGATCCGTCAGCGCGCCCATCAGCCAGGTGACGATCTCGCTCATCGCGAAAGGCGTGGGCGAAAGGCTGATCGCAAGGCTCATCAAGGCTCCGGCCAGGCTGGCGATGATCATCCCCGCCAAGGTAAACAGCAGCGCCGATCCGGTTCGCCCGGCAATCAGCCCCAGCAAGGCCATCGCCCCGCCCGCGCCAAGCAGCGCGAACAGCGGCAGCACCCAGGGGGTTCCGGCCAGACCCGTCCAGAAGCTGAGCACTGCGCCCAGCGCCGCGCCCGGGGCGATCCCGAACAGCCCGGGATCGGCCAGCGGATTGCGCAAATACCCCTGCATCGCCGCGCCTGCTGCGCCGAGGCCAGCGCCCAGCACCAAAGCGAGCACCGCACGCGGCAGGCGCAGTTCAGTGAGGATTATCAAAGCATTGGGAACAGGTTCTGCAAACGGATCGAGCCAGACGCGCCCGGCTAGAAGGGACAGCGGAACAGCGATCAGCAAGCCGAGGAGAAGGAGGGGAATGGGGCGGGTCACAGGCTGCGCCTCACTTCCGCCAATCGTGCCACGGTGCGCGGGATGGTCGGCCCGCCGCACCACAGCAGCAGCGGGTCAAGCCGCTCGCGCCGGGTCTCTTTCAGCGCCGCCAAGGCGGGGTGATGCAGCAGCCGGTCTTCTTCCGAATGCAAGTCCCCCGCCGCCAGGATCACCCGCGGCGGGGCGATCAGCATTTCTTCCAGCGGCAGCATATCGGCCTGGCGCAGCCCGCGCATGGCGGCCGCGTTGACGAAGCC
>PNJT01000102.1 GCA_013822005.1 Novosphingobium sp.
TTCACGCAGGCGACGTGATAGGCCAGCAGCTGCACCGGCACGGCATAGACCAAGGGTGCGATCAGTGGGTGGACAGAGGGCATTTCGATCGTGGCGAGGCAGCCCTCGCCGGCTTCGTCGATCCCGGCCTTGTCGCTGATCAGCACCACCTTGCCGCCGCGGGCTCGGACCTCTTGCATGTTCGAAACGGTCTTTTCGAACAGCGGGCCGGACGGGGCGAGGACGATCACCGGAACTGCCTCGTCAATCAGGGCAATCGGGCCGTGCTTCATTTCACCCGATGCATAACCTTCGGCGTGTATATAACTGATTTCTTTCAGTTTCAACGCACCTTCCAGAGCCAGCGGATAGTCCTGCCCGCGGCCCAGGTAGAGCACGTCGCGGGCCGGGGCGATCAGGTGGGCCATGGCCGCGATTTCATCGTCGTGAGCCAAAGCAGCGTTGAGGCTGGCGGGGGCTTCGAGCAAGTGCTTGACCACCTCGGCCTCTTCCGCGCGGTTCATCCGCCCGCGCTTGACCGCCATATGTGCGGCGAGCGCGGCGAGCACGGCGAGCTGGCAGGTGAAGGCCTTGGTCGAGGCAACCCCGATTTCCGGTCCGGCGTGGGTCGGCAGCAGCAGGTCAGCCTCGCGCGCCATCGAGCTGGTCGGGACATTGACCACCACCGCGATGGTCTGCCCTTGCGCCTTGCAGTGGCGCAGCGCGGCGAGGGTGTCGGCGGTCTCCCCGCTTTGCGAGATGAACAGGGCGAGCCCGCCCGGCTCCATCACCGGTTCGCGGTAACGAAACTCCGATGCGAAATCGATGTCGGCGGGCAGGCGGGCGAATTGTTCGAACCAGTACTTGGCGACCATCCCGGCGTAGAAGCTGGTCCCGCAGGCAACGATGGTGACGCGGTTGATGCTGGAGAGGTCGAAATCGAACTGCGGCAGCGCGACGGTCTGATCCAGCTGGCGGATGTAGCTGCGCAGCGTCTGCGCCACCACGGTCGGCTGTTCGAAGATCTCCTTCTGCATGAAGTGGCGGTAATTGCCCTTCTCGATCTCCGCCGCCGATGCGCCCGAGGTGGTGACCTCGCGCTCCACCGGCTGGTTGTCCTTGTCATAGATCTGCGCGCCCTCGCGGGTCACGATCACCCAGTCGCCTTCTTCGAGATAGGTGATCTGCTGGGTCAGCGGTGCCAGTGCCAGCGCATCGGAACCCAGGTAAGTCTCGCCATCGGCATGGCCCAGCACCAAAGGCGAGCCCAGCCGCGCGCCGATCAGCATGTCGGGATGTTCGCGGAACGCGATCGCCAGGGCAAAGGCCCCGCGCAGTTGCGGGAGCACTGCCTTGACCGCGTCGGCGGGGGAAAGCCCGGCCTCGACCTGTTCGGAAACCAGATGCGCGACCACTTCGGTATCGGTCTCGCTTTCGAAGGTTCGGCCGCGCGCGGTGAGCGACTCCTTCAGCTGGCGAAAGTTCTCGATGATCCCGTTGTGGACCAGCGCAAGGTGCTGGGTGGCATGCGGGTGGGCATTGGCGGCAGTCGGCGCGCCGTGGGTGGCCCAGCGAGTGTGGGCGATCCCGGTGGTGCCGGGCGCCGGATCGCGCGCCAGCTCGCGCACCAGACCCACCAGCTTGCCCGGAGCACGGCGGCGAATCAGCTGGCCTTGATGGACCGTGCAGACGCCCGCGCTGTCATAGCCGCGGTATTCCATCCGCCGAAGTCCATCGACCAGCCGGTCCGCCACCTGTTCCTTGCCGACGATGCCGATAATGCCGCACATTTAGGTCAGACCTCGCTCTAGACTGTAGGGTACGCGAATGCCGGGCATTTGCGCGGGAAAATCTCTGGTGTTGCGCGTTATCAAAACCCGCCCGCGAACTTGCGCCGAAGCAAGGATGATCGCGTCTGGCGACTTGAGGCGGGGTCGCTCACGGCGCAATGAAGCCGCACGAAGCGCGATTTCTTCGTCGACCTCATCGACACTGAACCGTGCGAGAAAGCGCATCGCTTCACGCAATGTGGCATCACTGCCTTTCGACAGAACTTCGACCCATGCCATCCGGCTGACCCAGATGCGAGCACCGCTGGCCCCTGCGCGCCTGATTTCCGCATGAGCTGGTGGATGATCCCAAAGCGCATCGATCAGGATATTGGCATCGAAGCTGTAGCCACTCATGCAGCATTCTTCTTGCGCTTGGCCGCCGCCTTGGCTTGAAGCGCGAGATAATGCGCACGCTCGCGATCATCGTATTCGTCGAAGCAATCGGGCGATTCCGCGCGTACTTCCTCGTAATCATCGTCCCAGGGGCGGGTCCATTCGGCGCGGCGCTTGCGGTCGTATTCAACGGGATCGAATTCAATTCCATGCCGCGCCCACAAGCCAAATCCAGCCTCGAGCCAATCGTCACCGCCTTCAGCCCGATAGGCCTGTACCGCCTCACGCAGCACCGCAGCGCGCGACTTGCCCTGCTCGGCCGCACGGGCATCGAGCCACTTGATGTCCTCTTCGGGCAGATCGGCGAGAATGCGGGTCATTGATATACTGATATCATATCATGATATCATGTCAAGGCTTTCGATATGTGCCCGCCTTGATTTGCGGCCAAGCCGCTTCGTACGGCATCGCATCCTCGTGTTTGGATCGCCAGTGTGCGTCGATTCCGTCCCAACCGTTGCCTTGGAATTGATGGCCGCATGCTGGGCAGACTTTGGGGTCAATCTTCCCCTTCTCCGCCTTTTTCTTCTTCATCGCGTCATGGAACCGGTCAGCCCAGCCCGGCTTGACCAACTGTTCGCCGCGCACAATCCGCAACTCACCCGCTGCCACATCCCGAGTCACCGCGCTGCCCGCCGCAACAATCGCGTCGGCTCCGATCTTCACCGGGGCGACCAGCGACGAGTTGCTGCCGATGAAGGCGCGTTCGCCGATGACGGTTTTGTACTTGAAGTAGCCATCGTAATTGCAGGTGATCGTGCCCGCGCCGATGTTGGCCCCGGCCCCCACTTCGGCATCGCCGATGTAGGACAGGTGGTTGGCCTTTGCGCCCTTGCCCAGCGTGGCCTTCTTGACCTCGACAAAGTTGCCGACCTTGGCCTTCTCTTCCAGCACCGCGCCGGGGCGCAGGCGGGCGAAGGGGCCGACTTCGACGCCGGAGGCGAGGCTCGCGCCCTCGATATGGCTGTTGGCGCGGATGGTGACATTGTCGGCAACGGTCACCCCAGGGCCAAAGAACACGTTGGGTTCGACCAGCACGTCCTGCCCCAGCACGGTGTCCCAGGCGAACCAGACGGTTTCGGGCGCGATCAGGCTGGCCCCATCGTCCATCGCAGCCTTGCGGCGGCGGTTCTGCCAACGGTGTTCGGCCAATGCGAGTTCGGCGCGTGAGTTGATCCCTTCGACCTCGTGCGGATCGGGCGTGATCACCACGGCGCAGGTCCGGCCATCGGCATTGGCAACGTTGACCACATCGACCAGGTAGTATTCGCCTTGCGAATTTTCGTTGGTGACCCGCGCCAGCAGGCCGAACAGGTCGGCACTGCGCACTACCATCAAGCCGGAATTGCACAAGCGGCAGGCGCGTTCGGCCTCGCTGGCGTCCTTGTGCTCGACCATCTTCACGATCCGGTCGCCATCGGTGATCACCCGGCCATAGGCAAGCGTATCGGCGGGTTCGAAGCCCAGCACCACCACCGCGGGATTGTCGTCGCCGTGCAGCCGATCGATCATCGCGCGCATCGTTTCAGCCGAAACGAACGGCACATCGCCATAGAGGATCAGCACGTCACCATCGAAACCCGCCAGCGCGCTTTCGGCCTGCTGAACCGCATGCCCGGTGCCCAGCTGCGGGTCCTGCACCGCGATCACCGCACGGTCACCAAGCTGCGTCTCAAGCTGTTCACGCCCGTGCCCGGCAACCACCACCGAGCGTTCCGGCGCAAGCTCAGCGGCACTGGCCAGCAAGTGTTCGATCATCGGACGCCCGGCGATCTTGTGCAGCACTTTGTGCACGGCACTTTTCATCCGGGTGCCCTTGCCGGCGGCGAGGGTGACAATGGCTAGGGCGTGTTTGGAACTCATGGTTAAGCCCCATGCCACCAAATGCTTGCCGATTCCACAATCGTTATGGGACCATCGCCCCGCCACCACCCCCGACTATGCTGAGCTTGTCGAAGCACTGCCTTTTTCTTCGTGCCACCATGCGCTGACGCAATTAGGACAGTCCTTCGACAAGCTCAGGACGAACGGGGTTGTTGGCGGGGGTTTTGCCAGTATGGGCCGAAGGGATGACAATTCCCTTCGATATCGTCGGTTTCGACCTTGATGGCACGCTGCTCGACACCTCGCGCGATCTGGGCGTTGCGCTCAACCATGCGCTGGGCACGATTGGCAGGCCCGAGGTGCCCTATGAAGAGGTCCGCAACCTGATCGGCGGCGGTTCCGGCCTGATGCTGCGCCGCGCGCTGGCGCTGACTGGCGGGGACGAGGGGATCGAGTTTGAGGCGCTGCGGCAAGTTCTGGTCGGCTATTACGCGCAGAACATCGCCCACCACACCGCGCTGTTTCCCGGCGGGGCGGAGATGATGGACGAACTGCAAGAAGCCGGGGTCAAACTGGCGGTGGTCACCAACAAGCCGCACCACCTGGCTGTGAAGCTGTTCGACGAGCTGGGCCTGGCACCCCGCTTCGCCTCTATCATCGGCGGCGGCACTTACCCGCTCAAGCCCGATCCGGCGGCGCTTCATGCTATGGTCAAGCAATGCGGCGGCGGACGCGCGGGATTCGTGGGCGATACCACGTTCGATACCCGCGCCGCCCAGGCCGCCGCCATGCCGTGCGTGGCGGTCAGTTTCGGTTTTGTCGATGCCCCGCTGCACGAATTGGGCGCGGACGCGGTGATCGACCATTTTGACGAACTGGCACGCACCCTTCGCACCCTCTGATCCGTCCGAGTCGCGCCGGAATTCGGTGCTGCGGCTGCGTAGCGCTGGGGATTGACGCTAGGGAAAGCAAGTGCTGCACTGCGGCATATTGCCAGCCCTTGCGCCGCATGCCATGCCGCGCCCGCTTCCCCAGCGGGATAACCCCTTTTCAGCGGAGAATCGCTCATGACCATTTCGTTCAAGGATCGCGTCGCGATCGTCACCGGTGCTGGCGGCGGCCTGGGCCGGGCCTATGCGCTCGAACTCGCGGCGCGCGGGGCCAAGGTTGTCGTCAATGACCTGGGCGGCAGCCGCGACGGCACCGGCCATTCCGACGCCGCGCTCAAGGTAGTTGAGGAAATCAAGGCAGCCGGCGGCGAGGCGATGTCGAACGGCGGCTCGGTCACCGAATATGAACAGATGGTCGAAATGGTCGCCAAGGCCAAGGAAATGTGGGGCGGCGTCCATGTGCTGATCAACAACGCCGGGATCCTGCGCGACAAGAGCTTTGCCAAGATGGACATGGCCGACTGGAAGCTGGTCGTCGACGTCCACCTTAACGGCAGCGCCAACTGCACCAAGGCAGTGTGGGACCTGATGCGCGAGCAGGCCTATGGCCGGATCCTCAACACCGCCAGCTCCACTGGCCTGTTCGGCAACTTCGGCCAGGCCAATTACGGCGCGGCCAAGCTGGGCCTGGCGGGCTTTACCAAGACGCTGGCGCTGGAAGGCGCGAAATACAACGTCCGGGTCAACACGCTGGCCCCGGTTGCCGGCACGCGGATGACCGAAGATCTCGGCATGCCCGAAATGCTGTTCAATGCGCTCAAGCCTGAAAACGTCGCGCCGATGGCGCTCTACCTGGTCAGCGAGGATGCGCCGACCAACATGATCTGCGGCGCGGGCGCGGGCGCCTATCACGCGGCGTACATCACCTTGACCCCGGGCGTAGCTCTGCCCGCCGACGAGCGTACCCCCGAAGGCATCGCCGCGCACTGGGACGCGATCATCGACCGCACCGGCGAAATCGTCCCCCAGTCGGGCGGCGAGCAGAGCCAGGTGGTGATGGCGGCCCTGGCCAAGATCGGCGGGCTGGGGTGATCTTCTCAGATCCTCTCCATTTTTCGCGAATGCAACAAAATCGAGATACAAGGTGGCATTTGCTGGAGGCAAATGACGGAGGGGCCTCCGAGCTCGCGCCATTACCCCTCCGTCAGCCCTGCGGGCTGCCACCTCCCCAGATGTGCTGCGCAAATCTGGAGAGGAACTGATGCGACCGAATGGTTCACCTACTGTGTTGACGCCATAATACACATCGGGCATTCTCCCCGCTTCACCGGGGAGAATGCCCATGTATTCAGAATCAGATCTGCAGTCGGCGGTGGCCGCGGGCGCAATCAGTCCCGATGCGGCCGAAGCCTTGCGATCGCATGCCGCGTCGTTGCGCCTCTCCCCTGCCGCCGACGAAGAGCAGTTTCGCCTGGTCACCGGCTTCAACGATATCTTCGTCACCATTGCCTGCGCGCTGGTCATATTCGCTGCGGCATCGGTTGGTGCGCAGCAGGTAAGCTGGCTGGGCGGCTTGCTGGTGGCAGCATCCAGCTGGTTGATGGCCGAAGCCTTTAGCCGCAAACGCCGGATGGCCTTGCCGTCGATCGTGCTGCTGCTGTCCTTTGCAATCGGGCTTGGCACGGCTGCCAGCAGTCTGGCCGGGCTGCTGCTGCCCACCCACGAGGTCCAGCATTCCTTTACCTTTGGCGGAAAACTCGAAACCTGGTCGCAGGCGGTGCGTTATCCCTGGCAAGAAGCGATCATGGCAGCGGCTGCGGGATTGACCGCGGCGCTGGGTATCGCACTCCATTGGCTGCGATTCAGAGTGGCGATTACCATCGCTGCTGGCATCGGCGCGGTGGTCTTGCTGCTGCTGGCCGGGATTGCCGCAGTGACCAATCAAAATCTTGGCAGCAACCCGATCATTGCTCCGGCGGCATTGGTTTGCGGCCTGGCGGTGTTTGCCTATGCGATGAAATGGGATTTGACCGACCCCGAACGCAAGACCCAGAACGCCGATATCGCGTTCTGGCTGCACTTGCTGGCCGCGCCGCTGATTGCCCACCCCTTGTTCTACTGGATGGGGGTTACCGGCGGAGACGAAATCAGCTCAATCTCAGCGCTGGGCGTGCTCACCATCTATGTGCTGTTCGGGATCGTCGCCCTGGCAGTCGATCGCCGCGCGCTGCTGGTTTCCGCGCTGGCTTATGTCCTGGTGGCGCTGGGGCAGCTGTTCCGCAGTTACGGTGCGGTTGAACTCAACGTCGCCTTGACTGCGCTGGTGATTGGCTCGGCGCTGCTCGCGCTTTCAGCATTCTGGACCCCGATCCGCACGGCGCTGGTCCAACGCCTGCCGGGCAACTTGCAGGCGCGCTTGCCGCAAGGAGCAACGGCCGCAGCCTGAACCTTGCGCTGCCCGCAAAAGCGGCTAACTTCCCCCCCGAGGGCACGGCTTTCGGGGGGATTCTCATGGTCGGAATGCGGGTTGAACGCGGGGTCGCCTCACTCAAGGTCCGCGCCGTGGTGGCCCAGGCGCTGCTGGCGCTGTTCCTGCTGGTCACGCTGCTGGTCGCGGTCGGCACTGCTTACATGGCGGTGCAGGAAATACAGACCGGCTATTCGTCCTACCTGATCACCCTGCCGGTCTTTTCATTCTATATCGCGCTGGCCTTTCTGCCCGCAGCGATCGCGCTGACTTGCTGGGTCTGGCGCGCCCATGCCAACCTCTATGCCGATCAGCTGGACGGCCTGACGACCAGTCCGACCTGGGCCGCATTGGGCCTGTGGATGCCGATCGCCAACCTGGTCATGCCCAAAGGCGCCATGCGTGAGCTGTGGAACCGCAGCCACGGCGAAGAAGCCTGGTTCGCCCAGCAGAGTGTCGATGCGGTCAATTCGTGGTGGACCTGTTACGTCGTCGGGATCGTTATCCTCAGCGTGCTGACCGGAATAGTCATCGTTGACCGGATCACACCCTTCATGTTCCTGACCCCGCCCGGCACCAACATGCTGGCCATGGCCTTTGCCAGCAGCCTGCTGGCGGGATCGGCCTGGCTCCTGATCCGGATCGTGTCACGCATCACCCGCGCGCAGGAAACCGTGACAACCGTAGGCGATACTTTCGCCTAACCCGCAACCACCTTGAGCAGCCGCCGCTCCAGCGGGAACAGCACGCCGGGCAATTCGTGGCCGCGCTTCAGCACATGCCCGCCCTCGCCGAACAGGGTCCACATGCCTTGCTTGCTGCGCAGTGACGGGCGCTTTTCGATGCGGGCTTCGGGGCGTTCGGCGGCGCGGCGGAAGGCGCTGAAGGCAGCGGCCTCTTTCCCGAAATCCATCGCATAGTCGCGCCACATGCCGGCAGCGACCATCCGGCCGTAGAGATCGAGGATGCGGGTCAGTTCGTCACGTTCGAACCCGACCTGCGCGGCGCGGGCCGCAACATTGGGGAACGGGGTGACGGTGGCGCTCAATCGCGCTTCGCGCCCGCGCGCTTGCGTGCCGAACTTTGCTTGGCGGCCTGGGCATCGCGCTCTTCAAGCAGTTCGGCGAGGCGCTTTTGCAGCGCCAGCATTTCGCACTGGAGCAGCTCGACCTTCTGGGTCGCGGGATCGAAGCGTTCGCTGCACGGGGTGCCATAAGGCACAAAAGCCTGCGTCTCAGGCCTGACCTCAACCAGCGTCGATTTGGCCGGGATGCCGACCATTGTCGCGCCTTCGGGCACATCCTTGGTGACCACGGCATTGGCGCCAATCCGCGCGCCCTTGCCCACCACCAGCGGACCCAGGATCGCCGCGCCGAGGCTGACGATCACATCGTCGCCGATGGTCGGGTGACGCTTGCCGCCGACGCCATTGGTGGGATTGGTCCCGCCCAGGGTGGAGCCCTGGTACATGGTGACATTGTCACCGATCTCGGCCGTCTCGCCGATCACCACAAAGCCGTGGTCGATGAAGAAATTGCGCCCGATCTTGGCACCCGGATGGATATCGATCGCGGTCAGGAAGCGGCTGATGTGGTTGACCAGGCGGGCCATGAAGAACAGCTCGGCCTCAAACAGCCAGTGCGCGACGCGGTGCAGGCCCAGCGCCAGGACGCCCGGATAGAGCAGCACTTCCCAGCGCGAGCGCGGGCTGGGATCGCGCGCGACGATCGAGTCCAGATAGCGGGTCAGTTCCAGCAACATCGCATTCCCCTTGTCCCATGCGGGCGGCGCTAAAGCAAGCGCGGCTCGTTCGGGCCGTAAAGCTCCTCCAGCGCCTCGCGCCAGATCCCCTGCGTGGGCGGCACTTTGCGCTCAAGGCTGAGCCGGTCAATAGTTTCAACCAGCAACTCAATTCCCATATGGGAGCGTTCGATCCGCGGCACAAGATAGGCGGCCGCACCCGGACCCAGCGCCAGCCCGCGAATCTCGGCATGAATTTCCAGCAGCTCTTCAAGCATCGCTTCGTCGGGCGCGCCGATTTCCAGCTGCAAGGCCGCCCCCAGCCGCGA
>PNJT01000103.1 GCA_013822005.1 Novosphingobium sp.
CGGCGCACTGCCTGGGCCAAATCGAGGTTCTTCTCGTTCCCCGGCCAGCCGTGGCACAAGACCAAAGTTGGATGCAGACCCGGCCCCGAAGCGAGATAGGCGACAAGGCTAGCGCAAGCCTTAATGGAAATCCCGCGATTTCGGGATCACCCGGCGATTGCGCGGATGCCCGCCGCCCAGATGATCGGCGCGGTCGAGCGGGGGGCTGAGCAAGTCGTCCGACAGCGCGTGGAGCGCCGCCGTGGCATCGGTCAGTTGCTGGGCGATCACGTGCAGCACCCCGTCGTCCTGCTCCACCCGCCCACGCACTTCGATCAGCCGCGCACCCATGATCACCTTGCGCTGCTTTTCCATCACATCGGGCCAGACGACAATGTTGGCGACCCCGGTTTCATCCTCGATCGTGATGAAGCAGACCCCTTTGGCGCTGCCCGGGCGCTGGCGGATCAGCACCACGCCGGCGACCTGCACCGGGCGGGCTGACTTGTGCCCGGCCAGTTCGCTCGCGCGGATGAACCCGCGGTCGCCCAGCGAAGCACGCAGGAAGGCGAGCGGGTGGGCTTTGAGGGAGAGCCGCTGGGTCTGGTAATCGGCCACCACTTCCTCGCTGAGCGGCATCACCGGCAACCGGGTCGGGACCCTCTCCGCCCCCTCGTCGCGCGCTTTTGCGGCAGCGAACAGCGGCAAGTCGGGCGCAGCAATCAGGCTGCGGGCATCCCACAAGGCCTGCCGCCGGGTGAGGCCGAGCGAATTGAAGCAATCTGCACTGGCCAGCCGTTCGATCACCGCAGGGCTTAGCCCGGCCCGTTCCTGCAATTCGCGCACATCCCGGTAGGGGCCAGCCTCGCGCCCCGCCACAATCCGCGCGGCGGCAGCTTCGGGCAAGCCATCGACCTGGCGCAGGCCGAGGCGGAGGGAGGGTTTTTGTTCACGCAGAGACGCAGAGGCGCAGAGCGAAAAAGGAAGAAGGGATTCATCACGCGAAGACGCGAAGGCGCTAAGAGGTTCCGCTCGCGGCGAAGCCGCTTTCAACTCATTCGTAGCCGCATGCGGCAATGTTGCTGAAGAAGGATCTGCCTGCGGCGCAGCACGGCCCCTTCGCGCCTTCGCGTCTTCGCGTGATGAATCCCCTTCCCTTCTCTGCGTCTCTGCGCCTCTGCGTGAATCTTCCAACCCATTATCCCACATCGAACAATTCACATCGACCGGCAGCACTTGCACCCCGTGCTCCCTTGCATCGCGGACAATCTGTGCGGGGGCATAGAACCCCATCGGCTGGGAATTGAGCAAGGCCGCCGCGAAAGCCGCCGGGTAGTGGCATTTGAGCCATGACGAGACGTAAACCAGCAGCGCGAAGCTGGCGGCGTGGCTTTCGGGGAAGCCGTATTCGCCAAAGCCCTTGATCTGGTTGAAACAGCGCACCGCGAAGTCCGGATCGTACCCCCGCGCGACCATCCGGCCGACCATCAGCTCTTCCAGTTCCTCCAGGTTACCCCGGCTGCGGAAAGTGGCCATCGCTTTCCTCAGCTGGTTCGCCTCACGTGAGGAGAACTTGGCCGCATCGAGCGCAATCTTCATCGCCTGTTCCTGAAAGATCGGCACCCCCAGCGTGCGGCCCAGGATCGAGGTCAGCTCGTCCGGCGGGCCATGTTCGGGTCCCGGCGCGGGGATCTCCACCCGCTCCGCCCCGCGTCGGCGTTTGAGGAAGGGGTGGACCATGTCGCCCTGGATCGGTCCGGGCCGCACGATCGCGACTTCGATCACCAGGTCATAGAAGCAGCGCGGGCGCAGGCGCGGCAGCATGTTCATCTGCGCGCGGCTTTCGACCTGGAACACGCCGAGCGAATCCCCCTTGCACAGCATGTCATACACCGCCGGATCCTCACGCGGGACCGTGGCCAGCGTCAGGTCGCGGCCATGGTGTTCGCTGAGTAGATCGAGGCATTTGCGGATGCAGGTCAGCATGCCCAGCGCCAGGACATCGACCTTGAGGATGCCGAGCGCGTCGATGTCGTCCTTGTCCCATTCGATGAAGCTGCGATCGGCCATCGCGCCGTTGCCGATCGGCACGGTTTCGGTCAGCAGCCCTTCGGTCAGGATGAAGCCGCCGACGTGCTGCGAAAGGTGGCGGGGCATGCCGATCAGCTGCTCGGTGAGCTTGAGTACACGTTGCAGGTAGGGTTGGTGACTGTTGAGCCCCGTTTCAGTGTCGATGTGGTGTTCCTTGATCGAGCGGCCGTGCCCGCCCCACACCGTCTTGGCGAGCGCGCTGGTCACATCCTCGCTCAGCCCCATCACCTTGCCCACCTCACGGATCGCCATCCGCGGGCGATAGTGGATCACAGTTGCGCAAAGGCCTGCATGATGGCGGCCATAGCGCTGATATATATGCTGAATTACCTCCTCACGGCGTTCGTGCTCGAAATCGACGTCGATATCGGGCGGCTCGTCGCGGTCTTCGGAAATGAACCGTTCGAACAGCAGCGCATGCTCGACCGGGTTGACCGAAGTGATCCCCAGGCAAAAACACACCGCCGAATTGGCCGCCGACCCGCGCCCCTGGCACAGGATCGGCGGCTCACGACTGCGTGCAAAATCAACCACTTCCTTGATGGTCAGGAAGTATTGCGCGAGCTGCTTCTGGCCGATCAGCGCCAGCTCCTTGCGCAGTGTTTCGGCCACTTCCTCAGGAGTGCCTTGCGGATAGTGCTGCGCCGCCCCTTCCCAGGTCAGGCGGTCCAGATAGGCCTGCGCATCCAGCCCGTCGGGATAGGTCTGGAGTGGATATTCATAGCGCAGCTCCTCCAGGCTGAAATGACACGAATTCGCCAGCTCCCGCGCCGCGCTGAGCGCATGCGGCCACTGGGCAAACAGCCGCGCCATCTCCTCCGGTCCCTTGAGGTGGCGTTCGGCATTGGCTTCCAGCAAGTGCCCGGCCGCCGCCACCGTGGTCTTGTGCCGGATCGCGGTCATCACATCGTGGAGCGGGCGGCGGTGCGCAGCGTGGTAGAGCGGCAGGTTTGTCGCAAGCACTTCAAGGCCATGCTGCCGCGCCAGACCATCCAGCCGCGCAATCCGGGCGAGGTCATCGCCTTTGTAAAGATAGGCCGCGGCGACATGGCGCAGCGTGGGGAGCTGGTGGGTGAGATGCGGGAGAAGGTCGGAAAACGGGGCGATCAGCAGACTCCCCTCCCGCTTGCGGGAGGGGTTGGGGGTGGGTGAGTCAGCCGCTTCAGCTTCGCTCGGCGGAACTGGCCCACCCCTAGCCCCTCCCGCAAGCGGGAGGGGGATTACATTGCTCTCAACCGCAATCGTCAGCGCGGCATCCAGATCATCCGGCGGGACCAGCACCAGATGCACCCCCTCGGAATGCTCCGCCAGCATCGCCAGCGAGATGTCGCAGGCTCCCTTGTCCTGCCATTCGCCGTCAAGCTTGCCCATCCGCCCGGCCGAGATCAGGCGGCACAGGCGACCATAGGCCTGGCGGTCCGCCGGATAGGCGAGGAAGGTCAGTCCCTCGGCGGTCTCGATCCGGCAGCCGATCACCGGCGTGAGTTTCAGCGCCTTGGCCTCGCTGTGGAGCCGCACCACCCCGGCCATGGTGTTGGCATCCGCAATTCCAATCGCATCGTAGCCCAGCGCCCGCGCCTGACAGGCCAGGTCCACCGCATCGGACGCCCCGCGCAGGAACGAGAAGCAGCTGGCCAGCCCCAGCTCGACGAAAGCCGCGCGCGGCGGCGACGCAGCGGGCTTCTCGCGCACCCGGCGACGCTCGGGGGTCAGCGCACTTTCAGGCATGGAGCCCCTGCAGGTACCATTCGGGCAGGCCCCCGCGCCCATCCGCCGCATGGCCGTGGCGGTAGATCCAGTAGCGCCGCCCCTCGCCGTCCTCGACCCGGTAGTAATCGCGCAGCCGCGCCCCGCCCCGCTCGCGCCACCATTCCGGCGCGATCCGTTCGGGGCCTTCGGCGCGCAGCACTTCGTGGACCTGCCCGCGCCAGCTGAACCGGCGCGGCAGGCCATCGGGGCTGGCATGGATCACCGCAATCGGCTCGGCCCGGTCGAGCAGCTTCAAGGGGCGTATTTGTCCAGCCTCACGGCTGGAGGCAACACCGGCCCGCTCCCCCGGCCCGACCACCCATAGGGTACCATGAACGGGTGGTCGGGCCGGGGGAGCGGGCCGGTGTTGCAAGCCATCGACGGATGTCGATGGCGCACCCAACAAAGACACCCAGCGCTGGGCGCGTTCGGGCCAGTGGCTGGGGTAGAGTTCGGCGCGGCGCACCGCCGCCTCGCCCAGCCGCACGCTCAAGCGGTCGATGCAGGCGGCGAGGCTGGTGCCATGCACTTCGGCCGCCGCTTCAAGGTCGCGCTGGCTGAGCGCCAAGGGCTGACACCAAGGCGCCGCCAACCGTGCCAGTTCGATCCCGAACCCGGCGTCGAGATCGTCAAGCCTGGCCGCGAACAGGCGGACCAGATGCGCCGCATCGCGGCTCGCCTCGGCCAGTTCCAGCTTCCTCACCAGCACTTCGCCATCGACTTTCCACAAGGCCAGTTCGATCCGCCGCGCGCCTTGTCCTTGCCCCTCAAGCAGGCGGACCAGATCTTCGGCCAGGTCCTCCACCACCCGGCCCAGCAGGCTGCGATGGCGGATCGGTTCGGCCAGGCGGCGCTGGACCAGCGGCACCGGCTTGGCCAGCACCGGCAGCAAAGGCTCGGGCACCCGGCCCAAGAGCTGGTCAAGCCGCACCAGCGGATTGGCGGCAGGCGCACGCACGCTGCGGAACCGCCGCGCCAAGGCATCGCGCGCCACGCCCGAAAGCTCGCCCACGCGTTTGAGGCCCAGACGGCGCAGCACCAGTTGCGTGACGGGATCGAGCCGCAGCGCGGCGATGGGTAGTTCGCTGAGCATTCCTCCCCCATCGGGGGAGGGGGACCATGCGAAGCATGGTGGAGGGGCACCTGCCGGAATCCCCGACCTCGCCGCGCCCTCGGGAAAACCAGCCCGTGCCCCTCCACCATCCTCTGCGAGGATGGTCCCCCTCCCCGTTCCGGGGAGGAATTCCCCATAGTGCGACAGCGCCCAGGCCGCCCCGGCGGTGGGGGCCAGCGCGAGCCGGGCGGTCAGCCCGCGCGCGGTCAGGCGGCGGGCGGCATCGGCCAGCAGCGCGCTCTCGCCGCCATAGAGGTGCGCCACTCCGGTGACATCGACCAGCACACCGTCGGGCGGATCGAGCGCCGACCACGGCCCCCAGCGCTGCGCCCACAAGGCCAGCCGTTCGAGGAAAGCCAGATCGCCCGCCGGATCGCCCGGAGCCACGGCCAGGGCAGGACAAATCGCGCGGGCATCGGTGAGCATCGCGCCTGCCCGCACGCCCTGCTCGCGCGCGGCAGCATTGGGCGCAGCGATTCTGAGGCCCTGCGCGACCTCGCCGACCAGCGCGAACGGGGCGGCACTGACGCCCTCAGCCAGCTGCCAGCGATCGATCGCCAGCTGCGCGCACCAGATCGACAGGATGCGTGGTTCGAGACGGGCCCCTTCGGCTGGCTGCTTGCAGCAGCCGCTTAGGACAGGCTTCGACAAGCTCAGTCCCTCCTCACCATGAACGGGTGAATTTTCTCACTTCCGATTGTCCTGAGGAGGGATCGAGGCTGGAGGCCGAGAGGCCGTCGCGAAGGGCGCTCAATATCCATTCCCCGGGAGGATGCGCCCGGGCGCGAAACAGCTCGCCCCGCCAGGCCGGCACGCCGGGCGCGGCGGGGTTCCAGCGCGGCGGGGCGGAAGGCGCAGGCGCAACCTGCCAGCGCATCCGCGCCGAGGAGAGGTCGCGCACGGCATCGAGCCGCACCAGCCACAGCGGCACGCCGTGCTTTCCCGCAACCAGGCTGAGCCGGCGTGAGGCGGTGAGGCCCAGCGCCCGCGGGTTTCCGGCCAGCTCCCCCAGCACGAAAGCCAGCTCGCGGCAGCGCAGCCCCTCTTCCAATGCGAACAGCGCGTCTTCGCAGCTGTCGGCGGCGACATGGATCAGCCGGCCGCGCAGCGCGGGCGGCAGGCCGGGGCGATAGGGCCGCCCCGAACGGCGCAGCGCGGCCTTGTCCTGCACCCACAGGAACGGGCGCTCATCGCCGCACGACTGGTCAAGCGCCAGAGCCAGCGCCAGCCCCGCCCCGCTGGCCTCATGCCCCGAAGCGAACAGTTCTGAATGGACCGCCGCCCCGCCCAGTCCGGGGCGCCAACGTGAATCCCCCCTCCTCTTCAGAGGAGGGGTAAGGGGGTGGTGGCGATGCGGAATGCATCGCTCGCGAAGCGATGCTGCGTCAGACCCGGCACCACCCCCAACCCCCTCCTCTAAAGAGGAGGGGGCTTTACGGCGCGCAAAGGCGGCAAGCGGGCTGGGTTCGGTCACGTGAATCACTCCAATGTTCTATTTATGTTCTTATTTGCAGCGATTCGCAATTCCTATCTCACCCGGACAAATGAAAAGGCCGCCCGCACCTGGCGGACGGCCCCTTCAAGCCGGAAAGAAAGCCGGTGTCAGTCGTTGATGTCGGTATCTCCGGGCAGCGGCGGAACCGGCTGCGGCGGAATACCCGGATCGCCTTCATGCACCTCAACCCTGCCAAGACCGACATGGCTGCGGCTGCGGCTGTAGGCATAGTACACCACCAGCCCGACTACCGCCCAGATCGCGAACAGGATCTGGCTCTTCACATCGAGCTTGTAGAACAGGTAGAGGCAGCCCGCGATCGACAAGGGTGCCGTCAACATGATCGCCGGGGTGCGGAACGGGCGATGCCGCGAAGGATCGGTCCGGCGAATGACCAGCACCGCAATCGAAACCGCCGCAAAGGCAAACAGCGTTCCCGAATTCGAGATGTTGGCGAGCAGTCCAACCGGGAAGAATGCCGCAAACAGCGCAACACCAATGCCGGTGATGATCGTGATAAAGTACGGCGTGTTGTAGCGCGGGTGGATCTTCGAGAACGATTCCGGCAGCAAGCCGTCACGGCTCATCACGAAGAAGATGCGGGTCTGGCCGAACATCATCATCAGGATCACCGAAGGCAGCGCCAGACCGGCAGCAAGGCCGATCAGGTTGCCGATCTGCGGCCAGCCGATTTCGCGCAGCGTCCAGGCCAGGGCCTCCTTCGAACAGACCACCGACTGATCGGCAATCGCGGCGCACTGGGCCGCCAGTTCACGGCTGCCAGGCTCCAGCCCGGCACCGGCCGCATCCATCACCGGCTGCGCGCCGACCGAGCCGATCACCCCGGCCGCAACCAGCAGGTAGAAGATCGTGCAGATCCCAAGACTGCCGATCAGACCGATCGGCATGTTGCGTTGCGGGTTCTTGGTCTCTTCAGCCGCGGTCGAAACCGCATCGAACCCGACATAGGCGAAGAAGATCGAAGCCGCAGCAGCACCGATCCCGCCGAAGCCGAGCGGCGAGAAGGGTTCAAAATTCTCCATCTTCATCACCGGCACGGCCAGGATGATGAACAGCGTCAGCGCCGACACCTTGATCGCCACCAGCACTGCGTTGACCGAGGCGCTTTCCCTGGTGCCGATCACCAGCAGCCAGGTGACCAGCCCCGCGATCAGCATCGCCGGCAGGTTGATCATCCCGCCGTCATAGGGCCCGCGCACCAGCATATCGGGTATGTCAATACTCAGCGCATTCTCAATCAAACCAACCACATAGCCGGACCAGCCGACACTGACCGCCCCCGCCGCAACGGCATATTCGAGGATCAGGGCCCAGCCGACCATCCAGGCGATCAATTCGCCCATCACCGCGTAGCTGTAAGTGTAGGCAGAGCCGGAAACCGGCACCATCGCCGCCATTTCGGCATAGCACAGCGCCGCAACGGCGCAGACAAAACCGGCGATGATGAAGCTGATCATCATGCCCGGGCCGGCCTTTTGCGCGGCTTCGGCGGTCAGAACGAAAATACCGGTGCCGATCACCGCGCCGATCCCCAGCATCGTGAGCTGGAAGGCCCCCAACGAGCGATGGAGCGATTTCTTTTCGGCGGTTGCCAGAATGGCGTCGAGTGATTTCACGCGACCAAACATGCATTTCCCCTAAATCTTGGGGTCCGGCGCCGCAGCGCGGACCCCACGTTTTTCCCTGACGCGGAAGCTAGCGGCAAGACGCCTTAAGGCAAGTCCTAACTGCCGCCCTTCCCCAGATTGAGCCAAGCCGCTAAAGCCCGTTCATGTCCACCACTTTTCAGCTCGATACGGCGACCAGCCGCGCGCACCCCACTCCGGCTCCGCTGCGGCGGCTGTCGATCCCGGCAATCCGCGAACGCAAGGTGGACGGCGTCACCGCGCAGCCGATCGTGATGCTGACTGCCTACACCGCGCGGCAGGCGCAATTGCTTGATGCGCATTGCGATTTGATCCTGTGTGGGGACTCGTTGGGCCAGGTCATCTATGGCCTGCCCAGCAGCCTGCAGGTGACCGTCGATATGATGGTGGCCCACGGCGCGGCGGTGGTGCGGGGGTCTTACCATGCGGCGGTAGTGGTCGATCTGCCGTTCGGCTCTTACGAAGCCTCGCCCGAGCAGGCCTTCGCCACGGCCTCACGGGTCATGGTCGAAACCGGGGCCAGCGCGGTCAAGCTGGAAGGCGGCGCGGTGATGGCCGAGACTGTCGCGTTCCTCAGCGCGCGGGGGATCCCGGTGATGGGGCATGTTGGCCTGACCCCGCAGGCGGTCAACACGCTGGGCGGCTACAACGCGCGCGGACGCAGTTCAGCCGAGGCGAAGAAAATCGTCTCAGATGCGCAAGCGATTGATCAGGCCGGCGCCTTTGCGATCGTGATCGAAGGCGTGGTCGAACCGATTGCGATCGAGGCGACCAAGGCGATTGCCTGCCCTTCGATCGGGATCGGCGCTTCGGCGCGGTGCGACGGGCAAGTGCTGGTGACCGAGGACATGATGGGCATGTTCGAACGCGTGCCGCGCTTCGTGAAGCGGTACGGCGAGATTGCCGGGCTGATCAGCTCGGCCGCCGGGCAATATGCCGAGGAAGTGCGGAGCCGCAGCTTCCCGGGACCCGAGCAGACCTATCAGCCTAGAGCGGCTTGCGATTAATCTGCAACATAGCCGGCTTGCTTGAGGTAATTCCAGCATTCTTCGGGTGAGTAGAGTGCGCAGATCGAGCCGACAGCCTTCCACAAGGCATCGATGGTCCGAGCTTTTTCATTACGGTGACAGTGCACTAAATACCCTCGGCATTACGCATTACGGTGACAGTGCACTAAATACCCTCGCATTACGGTGACAGTGCACTAAATACCCTCGCATTACGGTGACAGTGCACTAAATACCCTCCTTAACCTTGGGTCCTCGCTTGCC
>PNJT01000104.1 GCA_013822005.1 Novosphingobium sp.
GGGGCAACCAGCCCCTGCCGCGCGCCGCGCCTCGCCAGCGGCCTTCCTGGCCCAATCACGATGACCCAGAATGGTCGGGAAGTGCCCTAAGGTCTACTTGCGCGGCGGGCTGAGGATAAGCTTGTCGTTCTCCACCCGCCAGCCTTCGAGCCGCGCAAGCAGGTCCATGCCGATCACCGCCACCGGCCGGTTGGTATCGGGGATGATGATCACGGTAACCTTGCGCGCGTTGATCGCGCCCAGCCGCAACTCGTC
Source organism: Novosphingobium sp. (assembly GCA_013822005.1). Lineage (GTDB taxonomy): Bacteria > Pseudomonadota > Alphaproteobacteria > Sphingomonadales > Sphingomonadaceae > Novosphingobium. Next base: position 256 of record PNJT01000104.1, read on the forward strand.
GGCCAGGCCGAAACGGGCGGAGATGGTGCCGTTGGCGGTGCCCAGTTCGGTTGGCGGGCGGCTGGTATCGGCAGCGATGTTCAGCTTGCGGGCGGTTGCTTCCTCGATGCTGGTATAGGTCGCGCCGGTATCGATCATCACCGACAGGTCCTGGCCGTTGACCTGCGCCACTGCGCGGAAATGGCCATCTGCGCCCAGCGGAATTACGGTTTCGCCGCCGACCACTTCGGCCTGGCTGCGCCCGACCAGTTCGAGCGCCGCATCCGAACGCTCGGCCTTGCGCGCGGCATCGACCACGATCAGCATGGTGGCCAGACCGATCGCCAGATAGCCGGCACTGCGCAGCCGGTCGCCCAGCTTCGAGCCGCTGGCCTCAAGCTTCCAGCCAAGCCCTGCGGCGAGCAATCCCGCCAGCGCCAGCAGCACCACCGGTTGCCCGATCAGCCATTCGCCCAGCGGCACATCGTTGCTCATGACTTGGCGTCCAGTTCCTGTTCGAGCAGCGCATCGATCCTTGCAGCATCGGGGAACTGCTCGGCCACCCAGCGCGCTTCGACCGCCTGGAGGATGCGGGCGACCTCCGGTCCGGCCTTGACGCCGCGCGCGACGATGGCGCCGCCTTTCAGCGGGAAGGTGGGGATTTCCCAGCCCTCCAGCGGGGACGTATCGGCCCCGGCCAGCAGCAGCCGGTCGAGCGCAGCATCGCGCCCCAGGCGATAGGCGAGGGCGCGGGGCGTTCCTCCCCCTTGGGGGAGGGGGACCACCGAAGGTGGTGGAGGGGCACCCTCGGAGTCGCGCGGGCCTTGTTGGTCAGGGCAACCTGCTTGTGCCCCTCCACCATCCTGCGGATGGTCCCCCTCCCCGTACCGGGGAGGAATTCGCCCTGCCGCCAGCGCCAGCCGCTTTTTCTGCGCACCAGAGAGGCGGAAGCGGCTGGCCACAGCCTCGGCCAGCGGCACATCGGCGGGCAGCAGCGCGGCCAGGCGGCGCAGGGGATCGGGAGCGACACCTTGCTTCGCTTCCTCGGCCACCAGCGCGGCCAGTGCGGCGACATTGGCTTCGGGCAACACCACTTCGAGCACGCCCAGTTCGGCCATCCGCGCCATGGTCGGCGCAGGATCGAGCAGGGCGAGGAGGTTCATCATCTCCATGCCCACCCGCTCGCGCGAGAGGCCTTTAAGCGTTGCGGCCAATTCCTTGCAGGCGCTTTCCGATTCAGGGTCGGCGGGCTCACCGCCAAACCGCGCCTGGAACCGGAAGTAGCGCAGGATCCGCAAGTGATCCTCGCGGATCCGCTGGCCGGCATCGCCGATGAACCGCACCCGCCGCGCCGCCAGATCCGCCAGCCCGCCAAAGTAATCGAACACCTCGCCGCTGGCCGGATCGGCATAGAGCGCGTTGATGGTGAAATCGCGGCGCGCGGCATCGTCACGCCAATCGGTCGCGAAAGCCACGGTGGCGCGGCGGCCGTCGGTGGCCAGATCGCGGCGCAGCGTGGTGATCTCGACATTTCCGCCGGGCAGCACCGCGGTAACGGTGCCGTGCTCGATCCCGGTCGGGATCGCCTGGATGCCCTGGGCCTTCAGCCGCCGCATTACCTCGCCCGGCTCGAGCGGCGTCGCGAGGTCGATGTCCTTCACCGCCTCGCCCAGCAAGGTATCGCGCACTGCCCCACCGACATAGCGCGCGTTCTTTGCGCCCAGCGCAGCGATCAGCCGGGCGAGGTCTTCGCGGTGCAGCCAGGGTGTGGCGGGGAGGGTGGTCATTTTCTTGGATTCATACGGAGGCGCGGAGGCGCGGAGAAAGGAAGGATTTGTTCGCGCGAAGGCGCAAAGAGGTCGCGCGCGGCGCAGGCCTTCATCTTCTTAACCGGCACCGTTCTGACCAACCTGCAAATAGACAGCGGCTTCGCCGCAAGCACGACATCTTTGCGCTCTTTGCGCCTTCGCGCGAAGTATCCACCTCCGCGTCTCCGCGCCTCCGCGAGAGCCAAAACCATCACCAGGCGATCCGCTTCGCCAGGTTGGCGATGATCCCTGCGGTCACGCCCCAGATCCGGTGTTCCTGCCATAGGATCTCGATATAGCTTCTTGTCCGCCCTTGCCAGAACCCTGAATGGTGGACGTGGTTGGCCGGATCGAACACGAAATCGACCGGGGCTTCGAACCAGGCCGCAACTTCGGTCGGGCTGGGGTTGAGCTTCAGATCGGGCGGGACCACCGCGATGACCGGGGTGATCGCATAGCCGCTGCCGGTGCGATAGGTATCGCTGGTGCCGATCACGTGGACGTCGCGGGCGTGGATTCCCAGCTCTTCATGGGCCTCGCGCAGCGCGGCTTCTTCCGGCCTCTCGCCGGGGTCGATCTTTCCGCCCGGAAAGGCGACTTGCCCCGGGTGCGAGCGCATGTTGGAAGGACGATGGATCAGCAGGAAGCCGGGCCGGTCCTCACGCTCGGTGATCGCGGCGAGGACTGCGGCGGGGCGCAGGGTGTCAGCCGCGAAATCGACCTCGTCGCGATGGTCGATCGCCTCGGCGTGGCCCTCGGCGTGGAGGCGGGCGAGCCGGTCCTTGAGGCTCATCGCGGCACCAGCGAGAAGCTGGCCCCTTGGCTGGTCACTGTCAGGTCATCACCCGCCAGTTCGACCAATTGCAACCAGGTGCTGCGGTTGATCCGCGCTTCGGTACCGTGCCGGACCGCGAGGTACAGTGCGGGCAGCTCCGCATCGCCGCGCGCCATCAAGGGGTGCTCGGCCCCGGCCAGCACCACCTCGTCGGTGTTGAGCTTGAATGCCAGGGCATCGTCGGTGCGCACCACATCGGTGGCCAGGAACGCCGCGTCTTCGACCGCGATCGCCTGCTTCTCGTGCGGGGTGACAAGCCAGTGCTGCCCGTCATCCTCGCGCCGCAGCAGCCCGGCAAAGGCGCGGACCATCGCCGGGCGCTTGATTTCCCCGCCATCGTGGAACCAGCGGCCATCGGCCTTGATCACCATCAGGCTGTCGCCGCTGACCTTGGGGTCCCATTGCTCCACCGGCGGCAACTTGCGCGCAGCGCTGAGCGCGGCGATCTCGGCTAGCGAGAGTGTGGCCAGGTTGGGCGGGGGTTCGTAGGGCACGGAATTGGCGATGCCAGATTGTTTGGTTCGCGCAAAGGCGCAAAGAGCGCAAAGGGGGAGGGTTTGCGGCGCAGCCGCTTTCAGAAACACAAGCTTCGTTCAGATCGAACTCTTCGATAGAAGGCTGCCTGCGGCAGTCGGCGCAATCCCTTGGCGTCCTCTGCGCCTTTGCGCGAACCCCTTTAGCCCACCCAGGGGCCCAACGATCCCTCACCGGGCAAAACCGCCGCATTGTCACACCGCACCAGCAGTCGGTGTTTTTCCCAAGGGCCGGGCAAGGTCCAGCCGCTGGTATGCGCAGCTGAGAAGCCCCAGAAGCGGCCGTAGTATTCGGGATCGCCGATCATCACTTGCGGCAAGGGCGCGCGCGGATCGAGGGCGCTGATGGTTGCGGTCATCAGCGCCTTGCCATAGCCTGTGCCTTGCGCCTCGGGCAGGACGGCGACCGGGCCAACCAGGATTAGCGGGTGCCGCCGCCCGGCGAGATCGGTCAGCGCTACCGGCCAGCACTGGATCGTGCCGACCAGATTGTCCTCGCCGTCGATCGCCGCGAACGACAGGCCGGGCAGCCAGTCCGTCCCTTCGCGCAAGCTGTAGGCAGTGCGCTGGCGGCGCTCCGGCTCGAACGCGCGGTCTAGCAGCGCTTCGACCAGCGCGGTATCGACATTGTCGAGCGGGATAAGCGTAGCCTCGGCCATAGGCCGCGCGCGTTAGGGGCAGGTAGGGGCTTTGTCGATCCAAAATCCCCGATCCCGTTCGTGTCGAGCGAAGTCGAGACACCAGTGCGCAGCATCTCGACTACGCTCGATGCGAACGGATCTGGGGCAATACGCAACCCCCAAAGGCCGTTCGCCCCGAGCGAAGTCGAGGGGCTGCCGCACACGCTGTCCCTCGACTTCGCTCGGGACGAACGGGGAAAGGGGTTACTTCCGGGTCAGCTTTAGCAACCGCCCGCCCTTGCCGTCTTCCAGCACATAGAGCGAGCCATCGCTTGCCTGGGCCACCGCGCGGATCCGCTTGTCCATCGGATAGCGGGCCACTTCGCGGGCCTTCTCGCCATCGATCCGCACCCGCACGATCGCGGTCGGGTCCATCGCGCCGATCAGCAGCTGGTCTTTCCATTCGGGCCACATTGCGCCCGAATAGAAGATCATGCCCCCCGGCGCGATCACCGGAGTCCAGCTGAGCGCGGGGGCGGCCAGGTCAGGACGGGTGGAATGGCGCGGGATCTTTTCGCCCGAATAGTGATCGCCTTCGGACACCACCGGCCAGCCATAGTTAGCCCCCGGCTTGACCAGGTTCAGTTCGTCGCCGCCAGCGGGACCGTGTTCGATCTCCCACAGCTGACCCTTGGCGTTAAACTGCAGGCCCAGAATGTTGCGATGGCCCAGCGAAACCTGCTCGGCCGGGCCGGTCGGCTTGCCCGCAGCGTCGATCGGCAGGCGGATGACCTTGCCCAGATCGCTCTTGGGATCCTGCGCCGGCTGCAACTTCTGCCGGTCGCCCGAAGCGATGTAGAGGTATTTGCGGTCAGGGCTGACCACCATGCGGTGCGAGTAATGGCCGCGTCCGGTGACCTTGGGGCTCTGCCGCCAGATCACATCGAGCGTCTCGATCTTTGGGATCGGGCCTTTGGCAAATTGCCCCCTGGCGACAACCGCGCCGCGGGTTTCGCCGGTCCCGGCTTCGGCCCAGCTGAGATAAAAGACACCGCTCTTGTCGAAATCAGGGGCCAGCACCACGTCGCCAAGCCCGCCCTGACCGCCGTAATCGACCGTCGGCGCGCCGGGCAGTTCGCGGATCCCATCGCGGTTCCACAGCTTCAGCTTGCCCGGCTTTTCGGTGACCAGCACGTGAATGTCGCCGGGCAGCACGGCCAGGGCCCAGGGCTGTTCGAAGGTGCCGAGCACCTCGACCTCGAAAGCGTCTTCGACAACTGCCCCGGCCGGCGGCGGGCTATCCCCAGCCGCGCTGTGGCCGCAGCTTGCGGCGAGCAGGACGAGAGGGGATAGGGCGATCAGGAGTTTGCTGCGCATGGCCACCAATCTGGGCGATTACCTTGTCCTTGCCAAGAGGGAAGCGCTAGTGATCGGCGTGGATGAGGCCGGGCGCGGGCCGCTGGCCGGGCCGGTGGTGGCTGCGGCCTGTGTGCTGGGGCCGGATGCGCCCGCCGGGCTCGACGATTCCAAGCAACTCTCGGCCAAGCGCCGCGCTTTGCTGGAGCCGCAGATCAAGGCCAGCTGCCGCTGGGCGCTGGGGGTGGTCCAAGCCGACGAAATCGACCGGATCAACATCTTCGCCGCGACCATGCTGGCGATGACCCGTGCGGTGGCTGGATTAGTGGCCGAACTGGACGCTGAGCCTGAGCAAGTGCTGATCGATGGCAACAAGACCCCGCACGGCCGCGTGCCCGAATGGCGCTGGCCGGCCCGCGCGATTGTCGGCGGGGATGCGCTGGAACCGTGCATTTCCGCCGCCTCGATCCTGGCCAAGGAACACCGCGACCGGGTGATGAAGGCGGCCGCGCTGACGCATCCGCATTACGGCTGGGAGCGCAACATGGGTTACGGCACGGCCGAACATATGGCGGCGCTGCGGGTGCATGGGCCAACGCCGTTGCACCGGCGCAGTTTTGCCCCGGTGGCGCAGTTGGCATTCCTCCCCTGAAAGGGGAGGGGGACCATGCGCAGCATGGTGGAGGGGCACGCGCGAGTGGTCCTGACGGTGCTGGCCGGAAATGTCGGGATCACCCGCCCGTGCCCCTCCACCCCCGCTTCGCGGCGGTTCCCCTCCCCGTGCCGGGGAGGAATTTTTGCTGCCGAGTCCCCAAAGCCACACCACCACATCTAGAGTCCCGCCCGATTCCCCAGACTCCACATCCTGTGTCGGTCCCGTTCCGTTCCGCCCCGCGTTAACCATTTGGTGACCATGAATCCCTAGGATTCCAGCGACATTCCGCTTGACGCGGGACTCCTGAGGACTCACCCTGTGGATAACTTTCGGGGATTTGAAGGCACTATGGGACAGCTTCTGGTTGGAGAGAAGGCGCGGCTGCGCGCCGCAAAAGAGGTAGCGCGGCCTGATTTGCCGTTGGGGCAGATCCTCGATGGCGACTGCGTGGCGGCGATGCGGAGGCTGCCGACCGACAGTGTCGATATGATCTTCGCCGATCCGCCGTACAACCTGCAGTTGGGCGGCGATCTCTCGCGTCCCGATGGCAGCCATGTTGATGCGGTGACCGATCACTGGGACCAGTTCGACAGCTTCGCCGCCTATGACAAGTTCAGCCGCGAGTGGCTGACCGAGGCGCGCCGGGTGCTCAAACCCAATGGCTCGATCTGGGTGATCGGCAGCTACCACAACATCTTCCGCCTCGGGGCGATGATGCAGGACATGGGGTTCTGGATCCTCAACGACGTGGTCTGGCGCAAGGCCAATCCGATGCCCAACTTCAAGGGCACCCGCTTTACCAATGCCCACGAAACGCTGATCTGGTGCTCGATGGGGGAGAAGGCCAAGTACACCTTCAACTACCGCCTGATGAAGACGCTCAACGACGAATTGCAGATGCGCTCGGACTGGGTGCTGCCGATTTGCAGCGGCCAGGAACGGCTCAAGAAGGGCGGCACCAAGGTCCACCCGACGCAAAAGCCCGAGGCGCTGCTCTACCGGGTGATGCTCGCCACCACCAACAAGGGTGACGTGGTGCTCGACCCGTTCTTCGGCACCGGCACCACCGGCGCGGTCGCCAAGCGGCTGGGCCGCGAATGGATCGGCTGCGAGCGTGAGGGCGTGTACCGCGAGGCTGCGCTCGAGCGGATCGAGCTGGCGCTGCCGCTCGATGAGTCTGCGCTGACCACCATGCAAAGCCACAAGGCCCCGCCCAAGGTGGCCTTCGGCACGCTGATCGAAACCGGCTGGATCCAGGCCGGGACCGTGCTCAGCGACAAGAAGCGCCGGATCAAAGCGCTGGTCCGGGCCGATGGCTCGCTGCTGGCGGGCGAGGACAGCGGCTCGATCCACGGCCTGGGTGCCAAGGTGCAAGGCGCGCCCAGCTGCAATGGCTGGACCTACTGGCACATCGAGCATGAAGGCGAACTCAAGCCGCTCGATGCGGTGCGGAAGCTGTATTTGTTGGCGACTGAGGACTAGCTTTCGCATTAACGCTTCCCATGTTAGGATGCGAACATGACCGAGAACGTCGAGAACCTGCTGCTTGAGCATCTGAAGAAGATTCAGGGCGAGCAATCGGCTGCGCGTGATCGCGACCGAGAAATCTTGACGCGACTAGCGCAGATGGAATCGATGATTGCCCGGATCGGCCGCGACAATGCCCACGCTTACGAAGAGCAGGTAGAAGATCGCCACGCGCTTGATGCTTTGAAAGAGCGGGTCGAGCGGCTTGAGAAGCGCCTTGAGCTTGGCAACTGATCGGCCACTATCCCGTTGTGCCTCAAATCCATTACCTCCGCCCCATCGCACTCTGCGACTCTCCGCAGGCTGAGGAAGGCGAGGCGCTGCGCCTCGCGGGCGGGCTCGTCTATGCCAGCCGGTTTGCGCTGATCGAGCGCGCGGACGGCAAAGTCACGGCACGGACCCGTTATTCGCTGCCCGAATTGCGCGCGGCGCTGCCGGGCTTGCCTGAGGCGGTGCATGCGCAGTTCGATAACCTCCAGCGCGCCCACGCCTCGCTGCAATGCGGGGAGCGGACGATCCGGCTCGACCAGCCGCAAGTCATGGGTATCCTCAACGTCACGCCCGACAGCTTTTCCGATGGCGGGCAGTTCATGGACGATCCCGAAGTCGCGGGGGCCCATGCCTCGGTGATGCTCGAAGGCGGGGCGGCGTTGATCGACATCGGCGGCGAGAGCACCCGGCCCGGCGCGCCCGCGGTGTGGGAAGGCGACGAGCTTAAACGCGTGATTCCGCTGGTCGAGAAACTGGCTGCGGCCGGGGCGGCGATCAGCATCGACACCCGCCGTCCTGCGGTAATGGAAGCCGCTCTGAAAGCCGGGGCGCATGTGATCAACGATGTCTCGGCGCTGCGCCACGATCCGCGCAGCCTCGAATTCGCCGCCCGCAGCGGCGCACCGGTGGTGCTGATGCATGCGCCGGGTGAGGGCGATGATCTGCACGCCGACGGCAACTATGCCGATGTGGTGCTCGACGTGTTCGACTGGCTCGCCGCGCGGCGCGATGCGGCACTGGCGGCGGGCATCCCGCGCGAAAAGATCGTGCTCGATCCCGGCATCGGCTTTGGCAAGACGGTGGCGGACAACCTGGCGCTGCTGAATGCGCTGCCGCTGTTCCACGCACTGGGCCAGCCGCTGCTGCTGGGCGCCAGCCGCAAGAGGATGATTGGGGCGCTGAGCAACGAAGCTCCCGCTCACCAGCGGCTAGGCGGCAGCGTGGCCCTGGCGGTGAAGGGCATGGAAGCGGGCGTGCAGCTGCTGCGCGTCCACGATGTGCCTGAAACCGTGCAGGCGGTGCGGGTCTGGCGAGGACTGAAAGACGCTGCGTTGACCGATTTCAGTCAGTTGGCGGGATAGAGTCACGACCACCCCCCGTTCGCATCGAGCGAAGTCGAGATGCCGCAGTGTCTCGACTTCGGCCAAAGGCCGAAGTTTATCCTGAGCAGCGGCTGCTAAGCCGCAAGCCGAAGGGCTCGACACGAACGGAGAGGGGATCAGATTTCGGGCGGGCTGGCCGGAGCTTTCATCAACCGCACCGCTGCAAAAGCCAGCACCCCGACCGCCAAAAGCAGCGCGGCCCATAGCGCCAGCTTCTTGGACGAGAAGGGGCCGCCATCGGCTGGCAGGGCGAGCTTGACTACCGGTGTTTCGGCCGGGGCCGCAACTTGCGCTTCGGGCAAACTGGCGGAGAGCGGGGTATCGCCCAGCAGCTCACCCGGCCCGAAATAGGCTGAGGGTGCCGCCTTGTTGCCGACTGCCAGGGTATA
>PNJT01000105.1 GCA_013822005.1 Novosphingobium sp.
GCGAAACCGGCAGGGAGAGTGGCGCTACGGCCGCTAGACAAAGACTGGCCGCGCCGGATGCTCTATCCGGCGCGGCCTTGGGTCCTGGTTATTCGCCGAAAGTGCGTTGCCACCAGCCGCGGCGCGGGGGGCCGGAGTCTTCCTCGGCGGTTTCTTCGCTGACAGTCGCGGCCGGTTCGGATTCGGCTGCCACGGCGGCTTTCTTGCGGGTGGCGCGCTTGGGCTTGGCCGGGGCTTCCTCGGCGGCCGTTTCGGGCTCCGCTTCGGCAACCGGCTCAGCTTCGGCTGCGGGAGCCTCGTCAGCATCGGCTTTCTTCTTGCGCGGGGCGCGCTTGGGCTTGGCCGGAGCGAGCTCGGCAGCTTCGACCACAGCCTCGGCTTCGGCCACTACTTCGGTTTCTGCTTCAACCTTTTTCTTGCGGCTTGCGCGCGCGGACTTGGCGGGAGCTTCTTCAGCGACCGGCTCGGCTTCGACAGTCTCGGCAGCTTCAGATTCAGCGTCATCGCCATCAGCTTCGCCGTTCACGACCTCGCCGTCACCGCGACCCTTGCCGCCGCGCCGACGCCGACCGCGCCGACGCCGCTTGCGCGGTGCTTCATCGCCTTCAGCGCGGGCCTCGCGGCCCTCTTCGCGTTCGCCGTCTTCGTCGTCTTCGCGGTCATCATCGTCGCCGCGGTCAGCGCCATCGCCGCGCGCTTCGCCTTCATCGCCGCGATCGCGGTCACGCCCGCCACGCTTGCGGCGCTTGCGGCGGCGCTTGCCGCGGCCCCCAAGGTCATCGGCACCGTCGTCGTCCGAACGCTCTTCGGTTTCGAACTCGTCCTCTTCCTCGATCACATCGTCATCGTCTTCCTCGATGGCGATCGGTTCGAACCTGGGCACGAATTCGGGGCGCGGGCCGGATGAGCCAACACGCATCTTGGCGCCTTCGTTCTCGCCCTCGGGCAGCACTTCGACGCGCACGCCATAGCGGTGCTCGATCTCGGCAAGATCGGCGCGCTTGGCGTTGAGCAGGTAAACCGCCGCTTCGGTGCTGGCATAGAGCGAGATCTGCGTGCCCTTGCCCTTGGCCGCTTCGTCCTCGATCAGGCGCAGCGCGGAAAGCCCGGCGCTGGAAGCGGTGCGGACCAGGCCGGTGCCGTCGCAATGCGGGCAGCCGCGGGTGGTGGCTTCGAGCACGCCGGTGCGCAGGCGCTGGCGGCTCATTTCCATCAGGCCGAAGCTGGAGATTCGGCCGACTTGGATCCGGGCGCGGTCGTTCTTGAGCGCGTCCTTCATCGCCTTCTCGACCTTGCGGACGTTCGAGCCGTATTCCATGTCGATGAAGTCGATCACCACCAGCCCGGCCATGTCGCGCAGCCGCAGCTGGCGGGCGATTTCGCGCGCGGCTTCCAGGTTGGTGTTGAGCGCGGTCGCCTCGATCCCGTGTTCCTTGGTCGAACGGCCCGAGTTGATGTCGATCGAGACCAGCGCCTCGGTCGGGTTGATCACGATATAGCCGCCGCTTTTCAGCTGGACCACCGGATCGTACATTGCGCTCAGCTGGTCTTCGGCGCCGTAACGCTGGAACAGCGGCACCGGATCGGCGTAGGCCTTCACCTTCTTGACGTGGCTGGGCATCAGCAGCTTCATGAAGTCGCGCGCGGCACGGTAGCCGTGCTCGCCTTCGACCACCACATCCTCGATTTCGCGGTTGTAGATGTCGCGGATCGCACGCTTGATCAGGTCGCTGTCCGAATGGATCAGCGCCGGGGCGACGCTCTTCAGCGTGGTTTCGCGGATCCCGTCCCACAGCCGCGCAAGATAGTCGAAATCGCGCTTGATCTCGCTCTTGGTGCGCTGCAGCCCGGCGGTGCGGACGATACAGCCCATCGACTTGGGCAGATCGAGCTCGGCAATCACGGTCTTGAGCCGCTTGCGGTCAGAGGCTGAGCTGATCTTGCGGGAGATCCCGCCGCCATGGCTCGAATTGGGCATCAGCACGCAGTAGCGGCCGGCCAGGCTGAGGTAGGTGGTCAGCGCCGCGCCCTTGTTGCCGCGTTCTTCCTTGACCACCTGAACCAGCAGCACCTGGCGGCGCTGGATCACGTCCTGGATCTTGTAGCGGCGGCGCAGCGCCATCCGCTTGGCGCGCAGTTCGTCGGCTTCCTTGGCGTGACCGCGCCCGCGATCGCCCGATCCGCCCTGGCGGCGGCGCCCCCGGCCGCGACCGCGGCGCTGGTCGCCGCTCTCTTCGCCGTTATCGTCGCCCTGTTCGCCTTCGTCTTCATGGTCGAAGCCGTTCTCGACGTGACCGTCTTCGATGGTGGCGACTTCGTCCTTTTCGTCGGTGTCGACTTCGGTCAGTCCGCCGTCATCGTCGTGATGGTGGTCGTGGCTGGTTCCGGCCAGTTCGTCGGCAAAGCTTTCGGCCATTTCGTCGTCGCCGACGAAATCTTCCTCGCCCTCGGCGATGGCGCGCAGCGCAGCCTCTTCCTCGGCGTGAGCGGCTTCTTCGGCCAGCAGCTGCTCGCGGTCTTCCTTGGGAATCTGGTAGTAGTCGGGATGGATTTCGCTGAAGGCCAGGAACCCGTGACGATTGCCGCCGAAATCGACGAAGGCCGCCTGCAGCGAGGGTTCTACCCTGGTAACCTTGGCTAGATAGATATTGCCCTTGATCTGCTTGTGTTCGGCAGATTCAAAGTCGAACTCTTCAATCCGGTTGCCTTTGAGCACCGCCACCCGGGTTTCCTCCTGGTGGCGCGCATCGATAAGCATGCGCATGGTCATTATGATTTCTCCGTGCGCGCCGATAGGGGACCGGCCCATGACGGGCGTCTCCTGAACTGGCGCGGCTGTATGCGGGACTTCCGCGCCGCGCCGGGTTGTCCCGGAACGCACGCGCGGTTGTATCGGTGGTGCCAGGGCCAAAAGCGGCTCCGGCGGCGATGTGCGTGTCTGCATCAGCAAAGAGGCGCGGCAGGTAAGGGCGCGCGCATCGGGCCGCCTTGACCACCAGAACCCCTTGGGTTCGCGGCGGAAATGACGGTGCGAGGCTCTTCATCGATACATCAACCTGTTGATCCGGGGTCTAAAAATGCCCGGATTCTCCCCCCGAAGCGGTTTGATCTGCTGCGGTTGGCGGTTGGTTAGCATCGCTTCGCGCGGGCGGCAAGTTTGTTGCACCATTCGAACTGGCGATTGCGCGCGCGGCCCCTCTTGACTAGGCAGGCAGGCAATGCGCCGGGTCCTGCTGCTCTTGCTGGCTTTTGTCACGCCTTTGGCGGTTTTTGCGGCTATGGTCATGGCCGACCGCACTTTCGGGCGCGCCGGTCGCGGACTTGACTATGTGGTGAAGATCGACCTGACCCCGGCCGATGCGCGGCTGCCCAAGATCGAAGGCCCGCTCGATTCCAGCCGCCCGCTGGTGGTGATCGATGCCGGGCACGGCGGCAAGGATCCAGGCGCGGGGGCGGGCGAACCCAAGGAAAAAGAGCTCGTGCTGGCGCTGGCGCTGGCGCTGCGCGACGAATTGCTGAAGCAGGGCGGGGTGCGGGTGGCGCTGACCCGCAGCGACGATACCTATCTGCTCTTGGGCGAACGCCCGGCGATCGCCCGCCGCCTGGGGGCGGACCTGTTCATCTCGATCCATGCCGACAGCACCGAGGTGGAGAGCGGGGCGCTGGGCGCAAGCGTCTATACGCTATCGGACAAAGGCAGCAACGAAGCCGCCGAACGCATGGCCGCGCGCGAGAATGCTGCCGATGAAATCAACGGAATCAAGATCGGCAACCAGAGCGAGGACGTGAGTTCCATCCTGGTCGATCTGTCGCAAGGCCAGACCCAGGCTCATTCGCAGCTGTTTGCAGCGCTGCTGCTGCGCGAGGCGCGGGGCACCATTCCGCTCAAGGAATCCGGACCGCAATCAGCAGCCTTTGCCGTGCTCAAGTCGCCCGATGTGCCTTCGATCCTGTTCGAGACCGGCTATATCAACAACCCGATCGACTTCGTCCGGTTGCTGTCGCCAGGCGGTCGCAAGGCCTTTGCCGAGAGCACGGCGCGCGCCATCAAGGTCTTTTTCGCGCGCACCGCAGCCGATCGGGCAAAGTGATACAAACCAACTGGCAAAGCCCGCAAAGCCCGTGCTAGGACCGCAATTCTATGGCTGAACCCGACGATCAAGGCTCCAACTCCGTAAGGCTGCGCATTCGCCGCGAGGCGGGCGGTTTATGGGGGCGGATCAAGGCGTTTTTTGCCGACGGGCTTGAGCGGTTTCGCCAGACCCGCTTCCACGCCTGGCACCAGGCGCGCTGGGAAGCGAGCAAGCGGTTCCGGATCGCCAACTATCTGCTGGGCGGCCTCATGGCCTTCACCCTGGTGCTTTATGTTGCGGTGACCTGGAACCTGCCCTCGGCCAAGTCATTGCTGACTTACCAGCCGCCGCTGCCGACCATGGTGCGCGGCGCGAATGGCGATATCGTTCACTCCTATGCCCGCGAACGCCGGGTCCAGCTGCGCTTCGTCGATTTCCCCAAGCCGCTGATCAACGCCTATCTCTCGGCCGAGGACAAGACCTTCTGGACCCACGGCGGGATCGATTACCCGGGCTTTGCCGGTGCGGTAATCGACTATGTCTCCAAGCTGGGCTCGGGCCAGCGCGCGGTGGGCGGCTCGACGATCACCCAGCAGGTCGCCAAGAATATCCTGATCGGCAATGAATATTCGATCACCCGCAAGCTCAAGGAAATGGTCCTGGCGCGGCGCATCGAAAGCGTGCTGACCAAGCAGCAGATCCTGGAACTCTATTTCAACGAGATTCCGCTGGGCCGTCAGGCGTTCGGGGTTCAGGCGGCCAGCCAGGCCTATTTCGGCAAGGATGTGGACAAGCTGACGCTGGCCGAAAGCGCGTTTCTGGCCACGCTGCCGCAGGCTCCCGAAAAGTACGGCCGGGCCAAATTTTCGGGCGAGGCGCTGGAACGGCGCAACTGGATTCTGGGCCAGATGGTCAAGAACGGCGCGATCACCGAAACCCAGGCGGCAGAGGCCAAGGCCCAGCCGCTGGTGCTGATCCCGCGCCGGGCGGAAAGCTGGGACCCGGCCAACGGCTATTTCGTTGAGGAAGTGCGCCGCCAGTTGATCGCCAAATATGGCGAAAATGCCGAGAATGGGGCGAACAGCGTCTATGCCGGCGGGCTGTGGGTGCGTACCTCGCTCGATCCGGAACTGCAAAAGGCGACGCAGGACGCGCTGCGCTCGGGGTTGATGCGCTATGGCGGATCGCGCGCTTTCACCAAGCCGATCGCCAAAGTGAACCTCGACAAGGATGCCTGGCAAAGCCAGATCGCGTTGCTGGGCAAGTCGGTCAATTACCTCGACTGGCGGGTCGGCCTGGTGATCGAGCGCCAGGGCGCACGGGCAACCATCGGCTTTGCTGATGGCAAGACTGGCCCGCTGACCGGCATTCCCGATGCCTTGCGCGAAGGCGATGTGATCGCGGTGGCACCGTCGGGCAATGGCTGGGCGCTGCGGATCGTACCCGAAATCATGGGCGGGATGCTGCTGTCCGAAGCCTCATCGGGGCGGGTCCTGGCGATCCAGGGCGGCTTCGATCCCGGGCTCGACAGTTTCAATCGCGCCACCCAGGCGCAGCGCCAGCCCGGCTCGACGATCAAGCCGTTCGTCTATGGCACCGGGCTCGATTTCGGGATGAGCCCGTCGAGCGAAATCGTCGATGGCAAGTTCTGCGTCTATCAGGGCTCGAAGCTGGGCCAGAAATGCTTCCAGAACTTCGGCGGGCAGGGCGGCGGCGGCACCCATACGATGCGTTGGGGGCTGGAACAGTCACGCAACCTGATGACCGTGCGGATCGCCAACGATGCCGGCATGGACAATGTCGTCAGGTCTTTCGAAAAGGTCGGGATCGGCAAATATCCGCCGTACCTGGCCTTCGCGCTGGGGGCAGGCGAAACCACGGTGCAGCAGATGGTCAACGCTTATGCCGCGCTGGCCAACAACGGGCTGCAGTTCAATTCGACCCTGATCGACTATATCCAGGACCGCGGCGGCAAGGTGATCTGGAAAGCCGACCAGCGCCGCTGCGACAAGTGCAACATGGCCGAATGGGATGGCAAGCCGATGCCGCGCTTTGATTCGCGGGGCAAACAGGTGATCGATGCGCGCACCGCGTTCCAGGTGGTCCACATGCTGGAAGGCGTGGTCACCCGCGGCACTGCGGTGACCTTGCGCGATCTGGGTGTCCCGCTGTTTGGCAAGACCGGGACCACCAGCGGGCCGACCAACGTCTGGTTCGTCGGCGGCAACCAGCAGATCGTCGGCGGGGTCTATCTGGGCTATGACCAGCCGCGCTCGCTGGGCGGCTATGCCCAGGGCGGCACGATCGCTGCGCCGATCTTCAAGCAGATGGTCCAGGCGACCAAGCATCGCTGGAGCACCAGGCCCTTCGTCGCCCCATCTGACGTCTATTGGGTCAAGGTTGACCGGATCAGCGGCAAGCGGGTCTTTTCGGGCAGTCCCAGCAGCGATCCCAAAAGCGCGGTGATCTGGGAAGCCTTCAAGGGCGAAAGCGAAGCCAGGCCCGGCATCGGGACCGAGGAGCTGGAGAAACAGCGCGCCGCGCTGATCAACGCGATCAAGCGGGGATCGCAGCGCGGCTCGGCTGCGAGCACTGCCGAGGACGCAGCAGCACTGGATGCTTCGCCATCGGTCGCCGCCGACGCAGTTCAGTAACTCAGCCATCCACGAAAGGACCGGATCATGAAAGCAGCACGGTGGAGCATGTTTCTGGCCGGGGTCGCGGCACTGGCATTTCCGGGCGCGCTTCCGGCCGAACTGCCGCAAGGTGCCGCAGCTCCCGATTTCACCACTCAGGGCGCGCTGGCTGGCAAGGTATTCAGCTATAATCTCAAGGCCGCGCTGCGCAAAGGGCCGGTGGTGCTCTATTTCTATCCCAAGAGCTTCACCCAGGGCTGCTCGATCGAGGCCCGCGCCTTTGCCCAGGCAACCACGGACTTCAGGGCTGCGGGGGCCAGTGTGATCGGGCTGTCGGCCGATACGATTGCGACCCAGCAGGACTTCAGCCGCAAGGACTGCGGCGACAAGTTCCCGGTCGGCGTCGCCACCCCGGCGATTATCGCCGCCTACGATGTCCATCTCAAAAAGCCCGACGGCAGCCAGACCGGGCTGTCGAGCCGGACCAGCTATGTGATCGGGCGCGATGGCAAAGTGAAGCTGGCCTATACCCAGTCGAACCCCAACGAACACGTTGCGCGCACTCTGGCGGCGGTTCGCGCGCTGAACGCCACCCGCCGACACTGACCCTTTTACTTTGCGGTCAATCCCGCTAACGGGCGCAGTCCTGATTTCTGGAGTGAAAAGTCATGCGTGCCGAAGGGCAGGCCCACATCGATCGTATCCAGGCCGCGCTGGCGCTGGTCCGCAAGTTTCTTGACTGGGACCGCGCGCTGCGCCGCCTCGACGAGCTGAACGCACGGGTCGAGGATCCCAAGCTGTGGGACAATCCCAGGGAAGCCGAAGCGGTGATGAAGGAACGCCGCCGGCTCGAAGCCGCGGTCGGCACCGTCAACGATATCTCGGCGCAGATGGCCGACGCGATCGAGTATGTCGAACTCGGCGAAATGGAAGGCGACGAGGCGACCGTCGATGAAGGGATCGAAACGCTCGCCGCTTTGGCGGCACGCGCCGATGCCGACAAGGTCCAGGCACTGCTGGCCGGAGAGGCCGACGCCAACGACACCTTCATCGAAATTCACGCCGGGGCGGGGGGCACCGAAAGCCAGGACTGGGCCGAAATGCTCTTCCGGATGTACACCCGCTGGGCCGAAAAGCGCGGCTTCAAGGTTGAGACGATCGAATATCAGGCTGGCGATCAGGCCGGGATCAAGAGCGCCACGATCATGGTCAAGGGCGAAAATGCCTATGGCTATGCCAAGACCGAAAGCGGCGTCCACCGCCTGGTCCGGATTTCGCCCTATGACAGCTCGGCGCGGCGGCACACCAGCTTCAGCTCGGTCTGGGTCTATCCGGTGATCGACGATACCTTTGCGATCGAGATCAACCCGGCCGATCTCAAGATCGACACCTACCGCGCTTCCGGTGCAGGCGGGCAGCACGTCAACACCACCGATTCCGCGGTGCGGATGACTCACATTCCCAGCGGGATCATCGTTGCCAGCCAGATGGACCGCAGCCAGCACAAGAACCGCGACATCTGCCTGGGGATGCTCAAAGCGCGGCTCTATGAAGCCGAGATGCAGAAGCGCGAGGAGGCTGCCAGCGCCGAGCACGCCAGCAAGACCGATATCGGCTGGGGTCACCAGATCCGCAGCTATGTCCTGCAACCGTACCAGATGGTGAAAGACCTGCGCACCGGGGTGACCAGCCCGACGCCTTCGGATGTTCTGGATGGCGCGCTCGATCCATTCATGGCTGCCGCGCTCGCCCAGCGCGTCACCGGCGAGAAGGTCGATGTCGAGGACGTGGACTGACAGCAGCTTTGCCAAGCGCCCCTGGCTCGGCTAAGACTGGGCCAGTGATGCGCCGGAGATCGTTCAATTTGCTTGTGGCCGGACTGGCCTTTGGGGCCAGCGCGCTGATGCTGCCTGGCTGCTCCTTGAAGAACGATGATCAGGACCGGCCCGCCGCCGCGCGCGACTTTCCCAAGGCTTTCCGCCCGGTTTCCGGGATAACCGGCAACGAATTTTCCAGTGAAGACCAGCGCGACAACCTGGGCGAGGCCAAGGTCGTGATGGACCTGGCCGCGATCAATCCGGGGACCACCGTGGCCGATATCGGCGCGGGCGAGGGCTATTATACGATCCGCCTGGCCGAACGCGTGGGCCCCAAGGGCCGGGTGCTGGCGCAGGATATCCATCCCCAGGTGATCCAGAGCCTGGGCCAGCGGGTTGAGCGCGAGCGGCTCGACAATGTCTCGATCCGCACCGGCGCGCCCGAAGATCCCAAGCTTCCCGCCAACAGCTTCGACCGGATCTTCATGGTCCACATGTACCACGAAGTGGGCGAACCCTATGCTTTCCTGTGGTACCTGCGCCCGGCGCTGCGCAAGGGCGGGCAGGTTATCGTGGTCGATGTCGATCGCCCGACCGACCAGCACGGCATCCCGCCGCGCCAACTGTTCTGCGAATTCTCGGCATTAGGCTTCAGCCTGGTGCAATTTGTGCTTCGGCCCGAGCTCAATGGCTACTATGCGGC
>PNJT01000106.1 GCA_013822005.1 Novosphingobium sp.
GCCGAACGGCTCGAGGCGGCATTGCCTGCGCTGGCAGACCGCGCCGGGATTCCGGTCGTGGCGCGGCGGGTGGCGGACTGGTCAAAGCCCAACGGCTGGTCGGTCATGGCCGGGGCCGAGGCAATCGCGGGCGACTACCTGCTGATGATGTCGGACCACATCTTTTCCGCGCCGATCCTCTCAGGCCTGGCCCGGCAGGGCGGCGCGGATCGCGGGGTGACGCTGGCGGTCGATCTGCGCACCACCGATCCCTTGATCGATCCCGGCGACGCGACCTGGGTGGAACGCGATTCGCGCGGTTTCATCCGCGCGATCGGCAAGACCATCCCGCACTACGACGCGGTCGATTGCGGGGCGTTCCTGTGCACTCCCGAACTCGCCGAAGCGATTCGCCGCGCGATTGCCGAGGGCAAGGCGGGATCTCTGTCCGAAGGGATGCAGCGCCTCGCCGACGCAGGCCGCGCGGCGACCTGGGAGATTGGCGAGGCCTGGTGGCTCGACGTCGACGATTCGCGGGGGCACCAGCTCGCCGAAGAACAGGCCCCGCGCGAACTGGCCGAGATCTACGCCGCCGCGCTCAACTGACCAGGCGGCCTTGATCGAGCCGGTAAGTGCGATCCGCCAGCTCGGTCAGCTGGCCGCGGTGGGCAATCACCAGCATGGTCACTTTGCCTTTGAGGCCGGTGATGGCCTCGGCCACTTGGGCCTCGCTGGCTGGATCAAGCGCGCTGGTCGCCTCGTCGAGGATCAGAAGATCGGGTTCGCCCAGCAGCGCGCGGGCCAGCGCGATCCGTTGCTGCTCGCCGCCTGACAGCACGCGTCCGCCATCGCCCAGCGCGGTGTCGAGCCCTTGCGGCAGCTCCAGCGCGAACTGCGCCGCCGCAGATCGCAGCGCCGCTTGCAGCACGGCATCGCCAAACCCGGCGCGCCCCCAGTTCAGGTTATCGCGCAAGGATGCAGCCAGCATCACCGGGCGTTGGTGGACATAGGCCACGCGGCGACGCCAGGCCCGGCGGTTGGCGGGGTCGATGGTCAGGCCATCGATTGTCAGCTGCCCCGAATCGGGTGAGATCAGCCCGCCCAGCAAGTCGGCCAGCGTGCTCTTGCCCGCCCCCGAAGCACCGGTCAGCGCGGCAATGCCCCGCGCCGGGATGGCCAGGTCGATACCGGCGAGCGCGGCCCCGGGAGAGCCGTCGAACTGGACGCCGGCCTGCTCCAGCCGAATCTCGCGCTCCAGCCGGATGGACTGTTGCTCGCCCGGATCGGGTTCGCGCGCGGCTTCGGCGGCGTCGATCAGCGCGAAGGCGGATTCGATCGCCGGGCGGGCATAAGAGAAGTGCTGCCAGCTTTCCTGCAGCGCGCCCAGCAGCGGCAGACTGCGCGCGAACAGCGCCACCATCGGCAGGATCGCGGCGCTGCCCAGCTGCCAGCGTTCGACCGCCAGCCAGACCAGCACGGCCAGCACGCCCGCTCCGCCAGCCTGCAAGGCCAGCTGGCCCAGTCCGATATCGCGTTGATAGGCGAGGCGGGCCTCGCTCAGGTCGGCGAATCCGGCCAGCACGACCTCTTCGGCCCGGGCCTCACCGCCCAGGCTCTTGACCATCCGCATCGCTTCCAGATTGTCGTTCAGCCCGCCCTGCATCGCGGCATAGGCCTGGCCCAGCCGGTCGCCCAGCTGCGCGGCGCGGCGGCGCAGGCGGCTATAGGCCAGCAGCACCGCGATCCCGCCCAGCGCCCCGCCCAGCGTGATCAGCGGCGCAACCGCCAGCCCGGCCAGCGTCAAGCCGCCCAGCGTGATCAGCGCCGCCAGCCCGGCCACCGCCTGGTTGACCCCGTATCCGGCCCGGTCGATCGCGGTCACCAGCACGCTGGTGCTTTCGGCCCGGCGCATCGCCGACAGGACGCGCCAGTCCGCCGCCAGCAGCGCCCGCCAGGCGCGGCCTCGCAGCACATCGACCACGCCGATTTCCAGCCGCAAGGTTTCGCTGCCGCGAGCCAGGTTGATCAGCGCCCTGAGCGCGACCAGGCCGACGAACAGCAGCAGCGCCTGTCCCAGCCCCAGGGCGGTGCCAAGACCGGTCAGCCAGCCGCCCAAGGCTCCGGCGGCCTCCGGCTCCAGCGCGGCCAAAAGCGGCACCAGCAGCATCAGCCCCAGGCTTTCGGTCAAGGCGGAGCCCACCATCAGCACCACCAGCCACAGCGCGCGGGGGCGCTGGCCGGGCCCGATCAGGCGCAGGAGCGGATGGCGGTCAGAGGTCATTGCGGCCTTCGGCATAGCCCACGAACATCGCTGCGGTCACGGCCCGGGTCAGCCCCATCATGCGCGGCATGGCCTCACGTGGGTCTGATGGCGGCTCGGCGGGCCAATCGGCCAGCAGTCTGCGCAGCCGGTCGGTATCGATCACGGTCCCCAGCAAGGGGTGATCGGCGATCCGTTCGGCATAGCGGGCCAGTTCATCGCGGCGGCGGCTGAGCCGCAAATGCCAGTCGGGATGGTGCAGGCCCATTCGCGGGTTGAGCCGCTGCGCTTCGGGGATGATCCCCGCGCCCAGGCGGCGGGCGAGGCGGCGATGCTCATCGCCGCGCACGAACTGGTTGGTCGGCAGGCCGTGGCAGAACTCGATCAGCGGGCGCCAGGCCGATACATCGCGATAGCGCAGCCCATAGAGCCGTTCGAAGCCGTGATTCAGGTCCTCCCCGCTGTCGGCACTGGCCCAGATCCGGCGCAGCCACTCGCGGCGGCTGCGCGGACGGGCCCCTCCGGCCTGCAGCGGCAGTTCGGCGCGCCGCCGGCCGTGACGCAAGCGTTCTTCCTTGCTGACCAGGCTGGCCAGCTCGACCCAGTCGGCGGGGCTCCCGGCCAGCAATGTGCGGACCGGATCGCGCAAATGGCGCGGCAGCAGCGGCAAAAGGCTGAGCGCGGCGAATTTGCGGGACAGCGGGCGCGCATCGGTCGGTTCGCCGCGCAAGGCCTTGGCCAGCGCGCTCCAGCGCCCGCGCAGCAGATACTCGGCCGAATACCACGGGGCCTCGGTACTGAAGCTGAAATTGCCGAAATCGGCGGTCAGCATGGTATCACAGCCGCGCTGCCGGGCCGCTTCCCAGACCCCGTGGAAGATCCCGACATTGGCGACATTGGCGGTGGGCGTATCGGTGCAGGCCAGCAGATCGCGCAAACGGTAGTCGAAATCTTGCCCTTCGGAGGAGGGAAAGTGCGGTTCGATCCGCCGGTGACAGGCCGCGAATGCCCGCACGAATGCGCGCTCTTCCCCGAAGTGATGTGCGCCGGTCGACTCCTGCCAGTCCGGATGGGGCCCGAAAGTGAAGCTGGGCAGCACCTGGCCGGCAGGCATCTGCCGCACAACGGCTTCGGCCACGATCGGGCTGTCGAGCCCGCCCGACAGCATGATGCCCGGGCGTTTCGCCTGGGCCAGAGCCACTGCTGCGGCGCGATCCACCAGTTCGCGAGCAGCGGCGAGATAATCTTCATCGCGGGCGAAGCGGACCGGCGCAGGCGAGCAAGGGTCGTAGTACTTTTCGAGTTTGACCCCCTTGTCACCAAGTTCAACCACGCAACCCAGCGGGACCCGGCCGATCCCGCAGTACCAGCCGCGCGGCTCGCAATCGTGATGGTCCTGCAGCAGCTGGTCGATCAGGTGATCGGCATCGACCTCGCGCGGGTGGCCGGCATCGAACAGCACGCGCAGCACGCTGGAGGCCATGCGGTGCTGCGCATTCGCCACGAAATGCAGCGGCGGAGCGGTCCAGGGCGAACGGACCAGCCGCAAGCGCCCGCCCGCCAGCGCGGTGATCGCGCAATAGCTACCGATCAGCCGCGCATCGACCGCGCGGCCCCAGCGATTGAGTGCGGCGGTGTAAAGCTGGCCCGGTCCGGTTTCGGGCGAAAGGCCCAGGTCATTGGCGATATCGGCTGCGTTGTCGATCCAGCCATAGACAACACTGGCACCGGGAGAGTCGGAACCCGGCTTCTCGGCAGGCCCGACCAACGCATTGCCTTCAAATTGCTGCCAGCCAAATGCAGTGCGGAGGGCCCGCGCCAGCACGGTTTCCACCTTGCCGCGGTCAACAGGTACCCGACCGGCGGCAAATCCGGCGATCATGCTGACCTGTCAGGGACAGGGGAGTCGGTTACGACCTGCCGTTCGGGCCGCCCTGGACGCCGTTACCGGTCGGGCCGGCAACATCGGTGATCTTGCCGAGGCGGATCAGTTCGGGCTTGGTCCAGCGCTGTTCGGTCTTGCTCATGTTCGTTGCTCCAGCGAACAGCCTCACAGAGGGTAGGGCGTTCGAATAGTCTTCAGCACCGCTTATGCCCTGCCTCGACTGGCAAAGGC
Organism: Novosphingobium sp.; assembly: GCA_013822005.1. Classification (GTDB taxonomy): domain Bacteria; phylum Pseudomonadota; class Alphaproteobacteria; order Sphingomonadales; family Sphingomonadaceae; genus Novosphingobium. The sequence goes on from PNJT01000106.1 coordinate 4,356, forward strand.
AACTGCAAAATTGTAGCAAGCCAAGGGCTTCAGCCGTCTTGCGGCGCGGCTAGCCGCACCCACGGACCGGGCAGCTCGCCCAGGACGATGGCTTCGCCGCATTCAACCCAGGCGTGCAAGGTGTCGTCGCTGTCGCGCATGGCGGGCGGACGCACGGCCAGCACGACCCGGTGTTCGATGGCGCGGCGGCGCAGCTGCCAGCTCAGCACGATTGCCTGAGGCAGGCATTTGACCGTGAAGGGCAGCCGCCAGGCGGCGCGTTCGATCTGCGCAGCAAGGTGCCGCGCCGCTACCGGATCGCTGCGACTGGCAAGGACCGGGGACGGCCCCAAACTGCGCCGCCACCACCGCAAAGGAGCCAGTCTGACCAGCAGCCAGGCCAGGCACAGCAGGCCCGCCGCCCGGATGGTACGCAGCCTGGCCGCCCAAGGATCAGGCGTTGCCAATCAGCCCCGCCTGGCTGAGCTGGGCGATAAAGCCGTCGAGATCGTCCGCGATTTCGGCTTCTTCGCAGCCATAGTGACCGGCCAGCGCGGTCAGCAGCGCGGCGCGATCCCGATTGCCGTCGATCAGCTGCCAGATCGTCCGCGCGGTCCCGGTCAGCGAGAAGAAATCGCCGCTATCCAACGACATCACCACGATCTCTTCATCGATCGCGGTTTCGCTGAACTGGTCGGTCCGCTTGGTCAGCATCTTGGTCAAACTTCACTCTCCTTTGCCGGCAACGCCCAGCCTGGCCGCAGCCAGATCGAGCGAAGCGGCGAATCCCTCAGCCGAAATTGGCCGGACCAGCCGCGCCATGTCCACTTGCGCGGCCAGCCGGGCCCGCAGCGCAAACTGCATTTCGCGGTCAGGCCGGACGGCTTCGCGGTACAGGTCCTGCGTGTAATGGTCATCGGCCAGCCGTGCAAACCGTTCGGCACCGCTGATGGCATGCCATTGGCAGACCTGGCCCGGCTCAAGAAACACCAGTCTGGCCAGCGGCAAAGGCTCGCGCACATCACCGGCCGGCGGGGCGGCATAGCTCTTGCCGGTTTCCGCCCCGACCGGCTGCTGGGCTGCGGTGCCGGTCAGCGCCAGAGCCTCGGGTGTCAGCTTGAGCCGCTTGTGTCCGGGCAGGGCCACGATCCTGGCCGGGTCCGACAGGTCAAGCAGCAGCGTATCGTCGCAGAACATTGGCACGCCGCGCTGGCCCAGAGCGGCGACCAGCGTCGATTTTCCGGCCCCGCTGGGCCCGGTAAAGGCGTGGACCTTGCCCTCCAATGCCACGGCCGAAGCATGCAGCGGATAGAGCCCGTTGAGGCAGGCGACCGCCCCATAGACGCTGCCGTAGAGCCACAGCGTCTCCTCATCGGGGTCGCCGCCTTCAGGGCGTTCGATCGTCACCCCTGCGCCAGGCACGTAGTGATAGCCATAACCGCTTTCGCAGCGCAGCAGGAACTGGCCCCCCGCGAACAAGCGAAAACCCGGCCCGATCGCTATACCGTCCAGGCTATGCGGCACCGGGCCATAGGCCGCGCGGGTTTCGCGGGCCATCAGCTCCATGGCCTGGCTGGGACTGCGCGGCGCGGACATGGCTTTCGCTGTGCCGCCAAGCCTTTGCCGCGTCAATCGCGGTGAGCCGAGTCGGGCAAGCGCCAAGTCGCGAGATGTAGTGTGGAAAACAGCTTGGCCGCGCCTTGTGACCCCCAGGTGCGGTGGTTACGGCAGTCCAAACGGGAGCCGCTTGCAGCGCCATGGCTACACCTCTGATCTCGCCTTCGATCCTCTCGGCCGATTTCGCCCGGCTGGGTGAGGAAGTGCGCGCAATTGACGCCGCCGGGGCGGACTGGATCCATGTCGATGTGATGGACGGCCACTTCGTGCCCAACATCACGATCGGACCGATGGTGGTCAAGGCGCTGAGAGGGCACACTCAAAAGCCCTTTGACGTACACTTGATGATCACACCAGTGGACCCATACCTTCAGGCCTTCGCCGAGGCGGGTGCGAACATCATCACCTTCCATCCCGAAGCCGGCCCGCACGCCCACCGCACGGTCCAGGCGATCAAGGCGCTGGGCAGGAAGGCCGGGGTCTCGCTCAACCCGGGCACTCCGGCCAAGATGCTCGACTACCTTTACGAGGAGATCGACCTGGTCCTGGTGATGAGCGTCAACCCGGGGTTCGGCGGGCAGAGTTTCATTTCCAGCCAGCTGCGCAAGATCGAGGCGATCAGGAAGTCGATCGACAAGACCGGGCGGCAGATCCACCTTGAGGTTGATGGCGGGGTTGATGCCATTACCGCCCGGCAATGCCTGGATGCCGGGGCCGATGTACTGGTTGCCGGATCTGCCACCTTCAAGGGCGGGCCCGATTGTTACGCCGCCAACATCGCCGCGCTCAAGGGGGCGGGATGAGCCATGTCGGACGCCGCGCTCTCGTCCCGTCCCGCGCCAAGCGACCTGGCCGATGCGCCCGCGCTGCCGCTGGGTGCCAGCGATGAGAGCGGACTGGTGAACGAGGCCGCCGACGACACCCCCGCACCGGGCGAAGTGGTTGAACCCGGCCGCGCGCTGGCGCTGGCCGATTTCGCGTCGCCCTCAATCAACGCCGGAGAGCGGCTGATCCGGCTGGCCTACCGGCTGGGCGTGCCCGGATCGACGCTCGCCGCGCCGCTGCGCAAGGCGGCCAAGCCGCGGCTGTTGGCGACGGCCACCAACCCGCTGCCGGGCAGCAAGGTGGCGGGCACCGCGCTGCGCGCCGGGCATTTCCTGGTCCACGGGGTCAAGTCGCCGATCGCCCAGATCGATTTCGCCGGCGCAGCGCGGATGGCGCCGCCGCTCGAGCGGGTGGTCCATTCCTTCGCCTGGCTGGCCGATCTGGAGGCCTGCGCCCCGCGTGAGGCAGTGGCCGGGGTGGCCGAACGGATCATGGGGGCCTGGCTTGGCGCCAATCCCAAGCCGCCCTCGCGCCCGGGCAAGGGTCCGGCCTGGACGGTCGGCAATGCCGGCCTGCGCGAGCTCAACTGGCTGGTCCATGCTCCGCTGATCCTGTCAGGCCAGGACAAGGTGCTGCGCGCCAAGATGCTCGCCGCGCTCAGCGATACCGCGCGCTGGCTCGACAAGAATGTCGGCCGCGCCGAAGACCTGCTGGGCGAAGTCGCGGGCTGGTGCGGGATTGTCGCCGCCGGGCTGCTGCTGCCCGATGGCAAGCCGCGCCGCCTGTTTGGCGAAGCGGGCCTGATCCGCGCGCTGGGCGAGCTGGTTGGCGATGATGGCGGGGTGCTTTCGCGCAGCCCGCTCGGCCAGATCGAGGCGATCGCGCTGCTGGTGCGGCTGCGCGCCTGCTATCAGGCGGTGCGGCGCGATCCGCCGCCGGCGCTGGAAGCGATCATGGGCTTGCTGGTTCCGCCGCTCTTGGCGCTGACTCACGGCGATGGCTCGCTGGGTTCGTGGCAGGGCGGCTGGGCGATGGATGCACAAGAGCTGGCCGCGCTGGTTGAGGCGAGCGGTGTGCGGACCCGGCCTTTGCGCGATGTCCGCCAGTGGGGTTATCAGCGGGTGGTCGCGCAGAAAGGCATCCTTCAGTTCGATGCCGCCCCGCCGCCGCTGGCCAAACATGCCCGCACCGGCTGCGCCTCGACGCTGGCTTTCGAATTCAGCCACGCCGGACAGCGGCTGGTGGTCAATTGCGGCGGCGCGGCCTGCGCCGGGGGGCTGATCCCGGTCCGGCTTGAGCAAGGGCTGCGCGCCACCGCCGCGCATTCAACCCTGGTGCTCGACGATGCCAATTCGACCGCCGTTCTGATCGGCGGCAAGATCGGCTCGGGCGTGTCCGAAGTCGATCTCGACCGGCGTACCTTGATTGGCGAGAAGAACGCCGGGGCGACTCGGATCGAGGCGAGCCACAACGGCTATGTTGGCCGGTTCGGGCTGACTCACCGGCGAATCCTGATCCTGCGCGACGATGGCACCGAACTGCGCGGTGAAGACCTGCTGCTCCCCGCCGGGCGCAAGGGCAAGACCGGCAAGGTCGGCTTCGCGATCCGCTTTCACCTCGGCCCCGGTGTCGAGGTCGGGCTTAGCGAAGACGGCCAGGGCGCGGGGCTCGCGCTGGGGGATGGTTCGTATTGGCAGTTCCGGATCGGCGGCGAGGGCCAGCTGGCCATCGAGGAATCGCTCTGGGCCGACGGGCAGGGCCGTCCGCAGCCGATCCAGCAACTGGTGATCCAGGGCTTGGTTTCGCGCGGCGGCGGGACTTTCGCCTGGCTGCTGAAGAAAATGGGATAGCATCAAGATGAACGACGTTACGATCCGCCGGGCGCTGCTTTCGGTGTCCGACAAGGCTGGGCTGGTCGAACTGGGCGAGGCATTGGCGGCGCGCGGGGTGGAACTGGTTTCGACCGGCGGGACCGCCAAGGCGCTGCGCGATGCAGGCCTCAGCGTGATGGACATTTCCGATCTGACCGGCTTTCCCGAAATGATGGACGGGCGGGTCAAGACGCTGCACCCCAAGGTTCACGGCGGGCTGCTGGCGGTGCGCGACAATCCCGAGCATGCGGCGGCCATGGCCGAGCACCATATCGGCGCGATCGACCTGGTGGTGGTCAACCTCTACCCCTTCGTCCAGACCGTGATGAAGGGCGCGAGCCGCGACGAGATCATCGAGAATATCGATATCGGCGGGCCTTCGATGGTGCGTTCTGCGGCCAAGAACCATGCCTATGTTACGATCCTGACCGACCCGGCCGACTACGCTGCGTTCATGGCCGAGCTGGACGCCAAAGATGGCGCAACCAGCTACGAATTCCGCAAGCTGATGGCCGCGCGCGCCTATTCCGCGACTGCCGCTTAC
>PNJT01000107.1 GCA_013822005.1 Novosphingobium sp.
GCGTTGCGGCTCTTGCAGGGGCAACCAGCCCCTGCCACGCGCCGCGCCTCGCCAGCGGCCTTCCTGGCCCAATCACGATGACCCAGAATGGTCGGGAAGTGCCCTAGCCTTTGAATTTTCGGACAGTGCTTGGTGGGTGCTTGTCATGCAAATGCCTGGCCCGCGTCGGCCGGTCGAGCAGTTCACCGCCGCAATTGGGGCAGCGCTCATCGAGCCTATCTGCGCAGAGGGCGCAGAAGGTGCATTCGAAGCTACAGATAAAGGCGCCGGGTAGCTCGGCGGGCAAGTCCACGCCGCACTTTTCGCAATCGGGGCGCATGTCCAGGCTCATGCCGCAGCTTCCTTGACCGCGTCGCAGATCGCATCGACCACCGTTTCAACCTGCCCCGCATCGTCGCCTTCGGCCATGACCCGGATCACCGGCTCGGTGCCCGAAGGGCGGATCACCAGGCGGCCCTTGCCCAGCAATTGCGCCTCGGCATCGGCGATTACCGCCTTGACCCGCGCGTCGTCCAAGGGCTTGCCGCCCGCGAAACGCACGTTCTTGAGCAGCTGCGGGACCGGATCGAACAGGTGCAGCAGCTCGCTCGCGCGCTTGCCCGATTGCACCAGCGCGGCCAGCACTTGCAGCGCGGCGATCGTGCCGTCGCCGGTGGTCGCATGATCAAGCAGGATCATGTGCCCGCTCTGCTCACCCCCGACATTGTAACCGGCGGCCTTCATCTTCTCGAGCACGTGGCGGTCGCCGACCTTGGTGCGCTCCAGCGTCAGGCCCTGGCTGCCGAGGAATCGCTCGAGCCCAAGGTTCGACATCACCGTGGCCACAACCCCGCCACCGCGCAGCTCCCCGCGCGCGGCCAATTGCGTGCCGATCAGGGCCATGATCTGGTCACCATCGACCGTCCGGCCATGCTCATCGACCACGATCAGCCGGTCGGCGTCACCATCGAGCGCAATGCCGATGTCCGCTCCGCTGGCAACCACGGTTTCCTTGACCAGCCCAAGGTGGGTCGATCCGCAGCGGTCGTTGATATTGATGCCGTTGGGATTGACCCCCACCGCGATGACTTCGGCGCCCAGTTCCCAGATCGCGCTGGGGGCAACCTGATAGGCTGCACCGTTGGCGCAATCGACCACGATCTTGAGCCCGTCGAGCCGCACATCGTCGGGCAGCGCGCCCTTGACCGCGTGGATATAGCGCCCGCGCACGTCATCGATCCGGCGCGCGCGGCCGATCTGCGGCGAAGGCGCCAAGGCCAGCTCCTCGCCCAGCAAGGCCTCGATCGCCAGCTCGTCTTCGTCGGACAGCTTGAACCCGTCGGGGCCGAACAGCTTGATCCCGTTGTCCTCGTAAGGGTTGTGGCTGGCCGAGATCATCACGCCGACATCGGCGCGCAGCTCGCGCGTGAGCATGGCGATGGCCGGCGTTGGCAGCGGTCCGGTCAGCACCACGTCCATCCCCACGCTGGTAAAGCCCGCGACCAGCGCGTTTTCCAGCATATAGCCCGAAAGCCGGGTGTCCTTGCCAATCACCGCGCGGTGCTTGTGCGTGCCCCGCAGGAAATGCGTGCCGGCCGCCTGGCCGACTTTCATCGCGGTGGCAGCGGTCATCACCCCGGCGTTGGTCTTGCCGCGGATGCCATCGGTTCCGAAATAGCTGCGTCCCATGACCCGTCCATAGACTGCAAAGTGTTCAGGAATTGCTATGTCCCGCTGCGCCGCTAAAGTCACGCGGACAAGATGCAATTTTCGGGGAGCGTTGAAAGTGCAGGCATCAAGCGAGGCAGCGAAGTTCCCCGAGATCAAGGTTCCTGCCGCGCTGACCTTTGCCGGACTGGTGCTGGGCTTTGCGGTGGGTGTGCTGCTGCATGGCACGCCTGCGCTGGCCTCCATCCTCGAAGTGGCGACGCCCGCGGGCAAGCTGTGGCTGCGCGCCTTGCAGCTGACCATCCTGCCGCTGGTGGTGGGGCTGGTCTATACCGGGATTTCGCAGACCCTGGCCGCCGCCGGAGGCGGCAAGCTGGCGCGGCGCGCGGTGGGCATGTTCATCGCCTGCCTGCTGGCGGCAGGGACGATGGCGGCGGTGCTGATCCCGGCGCTGCTTGAGCTGTTCCCGATCCCCGAGCGCGCGGTCGCCGCGCTCAGCGGCGGGGCGGCCGAGGGTGCCAAGGTCCCCGGCTTCAGCGAAATCCTGCTGGCGATGATGCCCGAAAACATCTTCGCCGCCGCTGCCGCGGGTTCGATGCTGCCGATGGTGCTGTTCATCTCGGTCTTGGCAGTAGCCGCGACCCGGATATCCGACGTGCCGCGCCGGGCGCTGGCCACGGTGTTCGAAGGGCTGGCCGCGGCGATGATGGTGGTGATCGGCTGGGTGCTGATGCTCGCGCCGATCGGGGTTTTTGGCCTGGCGGTGACGCTGGCCGCCAGCAGCGGGACCGACGCAATCGGGGCGCTGGCGCACTATATCCTGGTGGTCAGCGCCGCCGGGCTGGTGGTGACCGTGGGCGGTTTCCTGCTGGCCTTGCTGGTCGCGCGGCGGCCGCTGGGCACTTTTGGCCGGGCGATCCTGCCGGTCTATGCCGTGGCGCTATCGACGCAGAGCTCGCTGGCCTGCCTGCCCGCGATGCTGGCCGCCACCCGCAAGCTCGGCGTGCGCGAGGCGACTGCCGATTTCGTGCTGCCGCTGGCCGTGGCGATCTTTCGCGGCACCAGCCCGGCAATGAACATGGGGGTGGCGATCTATGCCGCTTACCTGACCGGCACCCCGCTCTCGCCGTTCGTCCTGGCGATGGGCGTGCTGGTGGCGTTCCTGGTCTCGCTCAGCTCGGTCTCGCTGCCCGGCACGCTCAGCTTCGTAATCTCGGTCGGCCCGATCGCCAATGCCATGGGCGTGCCGATCGCGCCGCTCGCACTGCTGGTCGCGGTCGAGATGCTGCCCGACCTGATGCGCACCGTCGGCAATGTGACGATGGACGTCGCCGTGACAACGGCGGTGGACCGGGAGTAAGATCCTCCCCCACTGGGGGAGGTGGCAGCGCGAAGTGCTGACGGAGGGGGCGGTCGGAGCTTGCAAACAAGCCCCCTCCGACCCGCCTTCGGCGGCCCACCTCCCCCAAAGGGGGAGGATCTTCAGAGAGCCTTCTGGTAAATCGTGTATTCGCGGTTGATCGAGCTTTCGATCGCATCGGCGATCGCTATCATCCCCTGGTTGTCCTCCAGGATCCAGCCGATCTCGCCGCGTTTAAAGCCATAGGTTGCGGTCGAATGGCGGCGGATCGTTTCGATCATCATGAAAGCCAGCTGGCTCGCCAGGCGGCTTGACTGATATTCCTTGAGCACCCCCATCAAGGGCACCCGCATGGTCTTGCCGTGGGGCTTGCGCAGCCACCACAGCAGCCGCGCCCAGCCGAACGGGAACAGCTTGCCGCCGATCCGGGCGATCACTTCGTTAAGGTCGGGCAGGGTCATCATGAAGGCCACCGGGCGGCCATCGTATTCGGCGATCATGATCAGGTCTTCGCGCACCAGCGGCCGCAGCTTCTTGCCGGTGTGGACGATCTCAGCCTCGGTGAAAGGCACAAAACCCCAGTTGTCCGACCAGGCATCGTTGAGGATCTCGCAGATGATCCTGGCTTCACGGTCGAAGTGCTTGAGTTCGACCGGACGGATCCGGATCCGCTCGTTACGCGCGCCCGACTGGACGATCCGCTTGATCAGCGGCGGAAATTCGCCGCGGATGTCGAGCGCGTAAGTGGCCAGCTTCTTGGCTTGCTTGTAGCCATCGCTTTCGATCCAGCCCTGGTAGGCCGCGTTGTTATGGCCCATCATCACCGTTGGCGGGTGATCGTGGCCTTTGGTCAGCAGGCCCGGCTCTTCCCAGATCGACAGGCTCAAGGGGGCCAGCACGCGGGTCATGCCCTGGCCGCGCAGCCATGCCTCGGCGGCCTCGATCAGCGCGTGGGCCACTTCTGCGTCGGCAGCTTCGAACAGCCCCCAGTTGCCGGTGCCGGGGCCCATGCCTTGCTCGGCTGGCTGGGCCAGCGCCAGCTCGTCGATATGGGCAGAGATCCGCCCCACCGCCTCGCCGCCGCGATGGGCCAGGAACAGCTGCATCCGGGCGTGTTCGTGGAACGGGTTCTTGCCCGGGGTGAGCATTTCCATCACTTCGCCGCGCAGCGGCGGGACCCAGTTGGGGTCTGATCGATTAAGCCGATAGGCCAGATCGATAAATGCCTTCAACCCGGCCTTGTCGGTCACCGGTGTGACGGTTATTTCTGCCTGTGCCACGATGCTGCCTTTGTTCAAGGTCAATGAGACCCGCCTCTGGTCCCGCCACTACGCGAAGCTGGACCGTTTTGGAATGACTTGATGACCGTGCAGGAAAAGATCGAAACCCCGCTGCCCAACGCGCAGATTCCGGACGACATGGAAATGCTCCGCGCCGCGGTAGAGCTGACCCGCGACATTTCGGCCGCGCGGCCGGGGATCTACTGGCCCGACATGCTGGTTTCGGCCGCGATCGGCTATGCCGGGATTGCCGGGGCCATTCTGCTGCCGGGCTGGCAGGCCTGGGCCAGCGGGGGTCTGGCGGTGTTCTTCCTCTACCGCGCGCTGCTGTTCATTCACGAGTTGACCCATATTCACCGCACCGCGCTGCCGGGGTTCCGCTTGGCGTGGAATCTGCTGGTCGGCATCCCGATGCTCACGCCCTCGTTCATGTACGAAGGGGTCCACACGCTGCACCACGCGCGGACCAAATATGGCACGATCGAGGATCCGGAATACCTGCCGCTGGCCTTGATGAAGCCGTGGTCGCTGCCGGCCTTCATCCTGATCGCGGTGCTGCTCCCCATCGGCCTGCTGATCCGCTGCGCCTTGCTGGTGCCGCTGGGCGCGCTGATCCGTCCCTTGCGCAAGCTGGTCTGGGAACGGGCATCATCGCTCTCGATCAATCCCGATTTCCGCCGCCGCCCGCCCGAAGGCCAGTTCGCGCGGATGGTGTTCTGGCAGGAACTGGGCGCGGTGGTCTGGGCCTGGGCCTTGCTCGCCAGCACCCGCTGGCTGGGCTGGCAGCCTTTGCTGATCGCGCTGGCGGTGGTTTCGGCGACCGCAGTGTTCAACCAGATCCGCACGCTGGTGGCGCACCTGTGGCAGAACGACGGCGAGCCAATGACGGTGACTGCGCAGTACCTCGATTCGGTCAACGTCCCCCCGCCCGAACCTTTCGCTCCGCTGTGGGCCCCGGTCGGCCTGCGCTATCACGCGCTGCACCACTTGCTGCCCAGCCTGCCCTATCACTCGCTGGGCGAAGCGCACCGCCGGCTGAGCAAGCATTTGGGGGCAGGATCGACCTATCAGGGGGCCAACTATCCGGGGCTGCTGCCATTGGTCGGCCGGATCGCGCGTTCGACGATGATGCGGCGTTGAAGCTTGATCGCCCCTCCCCGGCGGGGAAGGGCTATTCGTGCTTCAGCGAGACGCGAAATGGGGCGAGGCTACTCCTCGGTTTTGACCAGCACGGTCTCGCCCACCAGCAGGAACAGCATGAACGGCGCCCAGGCCGCGATCAGCGGGGGGTAGCCGCCGAAGTTGCCCATCGCCAGCGCGGCGTTATCGACCACGAAATAGGCAAAGCCCAGCGCCATGCCGATCACCGCACGGATCCACAGGTTGCCCGAGCGCGCCAGGCCGAACGCCGCGACCGATCCCAGCAGCGGCATCAGGAGCGCCGAAAGCGGGCCTGAGAACTTGTGCCACCACTTACCTTCCAGCTCGGTCACGCGCCGGCCCGAGGCCTTGAGCGCCTTGATCGATTGGCCCAGCGCGACGAAGTTCTGCCCGTCGGGATCGACCCGCCCGATCGCCAGCTGCGCCGGCGTGACGCTGGGCGCGATCACCAGCGCAGCGGGCAGCGGGGTCTGGGTGGTGGTGGCGACATCGAACCTGACCGCGTTCTCCAGCTTCCAGCCGGGCGCGGCAAAGCTGGCGCGGGTCCCGCGCAGCTGCTCGGTCACCATGCCCGCACCGTCGCGGCGGTACCAGGTCACGCCTTCCAGCCGGGTTTCAGCGCCCTGGCCGCTGACCTTCTGCGCGGCCAGCACATTGCCGCCATCGGGGACATAGACGTTCAGCCGCACGCCGGTATCTTCGGGCAGCGGTTTGTAGCGCGCCTGGGTCCACTGCTTGAGCACTCCGGTACGCGGGGCGACCACGGTTTCGTTGAAGGCAAAGCTGATCATCGAGACCACGCCTGCGACCAGCAGCAAGGGCGCCAGGATCTGGTGGGCGGAAAGCCCCGCAGCGCGCATCGCGATCACTTCGCTGTTCTGGTTGAGCGGCCAGAAGGTGAAGACCGTTGCCAAGAGCACCGAATAGGGCAGGAACCGCGCGATCAGCTGCGGCACGTTGAGCGAGACGTAATACCACAGCTCGGCCTCGCCATTACCGGACACGGCCAGGATATCGCCGCTTTCGGACAGCAGCATCATGGTCTGCAAGACCAGCACCAGCAGGATCAGCACGCCGATGATCCGGGTCACGAACAGCCGCGCCAGGTACATGGTGATCGTGCGCGAAGGGAACAGCTCGCTCAGCATCAGGCGGCCTCCGCCGGCTTGTCGCGGTTGAACAGTTTCGCCACCCGCTTGCCCAGGTTGGCCGCGAATTTCTCAAGTCCCCCGATCGGCTGGCCGCCGGGAACGTAAGCGATCCGCCAGAACATCCACAGGATCAGCAAGGCGAAGACAACGAACGGCCCCCACAGAATCAGCAAGGGGTCGAACCGGCCCTGCGCGGCGGCGGCCTGACCGTATTCGTTGACCTTGTGATAGGCGACCACCATCACGATCGACAGGAACATCCCCAGCGACGAGCTGGAGCGTTTGGGTGGCACCGCCAGCGCCACCGCCAGCAGCGGCAGGAGCAGCATCATCACCACTTCGACCATCCGGTAATTGAAGCTGGCACGGGTCTGGTTGCGCATCGTCTCGCTGGCCTGATCGCTCCAGCCGATCCGCAGCAGTTCGGGCAACAGGTACTCGCGCTCCTTGGCCCCGCGCTGGCGGAACTTTTCGATCGCGGGCAGGTCGATCGGCAAGTCGTGGCGCGAAAAGCTCAGCACGCGGGGGGGCTGGCCCGGTTCGTCCTGGACGATCTGGCCTTGGGTCAGGCGCAGCACGATCGTGTCGGGGCTGTCCTTCAGCGCCAGGAACGTGCCTTCGCGCGCCGAGATCGTCGCGACCTGCCCGCTGGGCGAGGTAAACCGCGCGAAAATGCCGATCAGCTGCCGCCCACTGTCGCGGCTCTGGTCGATCCGCAGCGCCATCTTGTCTTCCAGCGTGGTGAATTCACCGACCTTGATCGAAGCCCCCAGCGCGCCCGAACGCAGTTCGAAATCGAGCTGTTCGTACCAGTAACGCGCATAGGGCTGGAGATAGCCGACGATCCCGAAATTGATCGCCGCCAGCACCAGCGTCAGCGCATAGGGCACCCGCAGCAGGCGGGTATAGCTGAGGCCAAGCGCGCGCATCACGTCGAGCTCGCTGGTGGTCGCCAGCTTGCGGAAGGCGAACAGGATCCCCAGCATCAGCCCCAGCGGGATCGCCAGGCTGGCATATTCGGGCAGCAGGTTGGCCAGCATCCGGAACACCACCGAAATTGGCCCGCCCTCATTGCCGACGAACTCGAACAGCTTGAGCATCTTGTCGAGCATCAGCAGCGAGGCGGCGATCACGAAGACCGCCAGCATCGGCCCCAGCACCAGCCGGAAAATGTAACGATCAATGGCGGGAATGGATTTCACTGGGGCTGGGCGCTCTGGTTCCTGACCTGTCCCATAACCGGCCCGGGGCATTGGCGAAAGCGCAAATGGTTTGCGCTGTGTGATGGCGCGGGACGATGATTGGGACCAGGAATCACCTAAAGCAAGCGCAGCCCTTCCCCGGGGGGGAAGGGTTGGGATGGGGGTTCACTCTCTCGGGCGTGGAGCCCCCACCCCCAACCCCTCCCCGCCAGGGAGGGGAGATTCAGCCTTGTTAGGTCAAACCAATGGAGCCGCCGATGCAGCCAATTCCCGGGAAGCCAGCCGAAACCCACGCGGTAGAGCGGATCGGCTGGCTGCGCGCGGCGGTGCTGGGCGCGAACGACGGGATCGTATCGACCGCCAGCCTGATCGTCGGCGTCGCGGCGGCGGCAGGGGAAAAGCAGCAAGTGCTGGTCGCCGGGGTTGCCGGGCTCGTCGCAGGCGCGCTGTCGATGGCGGCGGGCGAATATGTCTCGGTCTCGAGCCAGGCCGATACCGAAGGGGCTGACCTTGCCCGCGAGCGCAAGGAACTGGCCGAGCAGCCCGAATTCGAACTGGCCGAACTGACCCAGATCTACCAGACGCGCGGCCTGGACGAGGCGCTGGCCAAACAGGTCGCCGCAGCCCTGACCGCGCACGATGCACTCGCCACCCACGCCCGCGACGAACTCGGCCTCGCCGAAATGCACCGCGCCCGGCCTTTGCAGGCGGCGCTGGCCTCGGCCGCGACTTTCGCAGTGGGGGCGGCGCTGCCACTGTTCACTGCGATGCTGTTGCCGATGGGCACGTTGGCGATAGGCGTTTCACTTGCCGCGCTGGTGTTCCTGATGCTGCTGGGCGCGGTCGGTGCCCAAGCGGGCGGGGCACCGATCGGCAAAGGAACACTGCGGGCCGCCTTCTGGGGCGTGATCGCGATGGCCGCGACTTATGCGATCGGGAGCCTGTTTGGGACGAGTGCTGTTTAGGGCACTTCCCGACCATTCTGGGTCATCGTGCCGGAGCGATCGGCCAAAAGCGTTCGAGTCTGACCGGAAAACCTAGGGCGGTGATTGGAAAATCTGAATCACCTCGCCCCAGCCCCGACTATGCTGAGCTTGTCGAAGCACTGCTCTTTTCTTCAAGCGGTTGCGGGCGAGGCATGAAGAAAAGGGCAGTGCTTCGACAAGCTCAGCATAGACGGAATTTGGGTCAGGTTTTGCCCAAGTTGCTCTAGGGCACTTCCCGACCATTCTGGGTCATCGTGATTGGGCCAGGAAGGCCGCTGGCGAGGCGCGGCGCGCGGCAGGGGCTGGTTGCCCCTGCAA
>PNJT01000108.1 GCA_013822005.1 Novosphingobium sp.
CTGGTTGCGCAGTGGACACAGCAATTCTTCCCCCGACATTGCGCTGAAACATTTGGCAGGCAGCTTTGCGCCTTCTATTGAGCGCACGCCAATGTCAGCCAAACGCCCTTTCCCTTTGCCATCGATGCTGCTGGCCCTGGCCGCCGGAGCCGGCATGCTGGCCGCCGGGGCCGATGCCTGGCTGGCGCTGGCGGTGGTTGTGCTGTGGTTTGGCTCGCTCTGGCTGGCTGCGCCCGAGCCTGAGATCCCGGTCGAAAAGATCGATATCGAAGAAGTCGAGCGCGACGCGATCCATGAAACGGTCGAGCCGCTTGGGCTGCCCTTGCTGCTGCTGGAAGATACCCGGATCGTCGAGGCCAACCAGGCCGCGCGCGCCGCGCTGGGCGAGCATGTTCTGGGCCAGGACGCACGGATTGCGCTGCGCCATCCCGATGCGATGAAGCTGATCGACATGGCAGACGGGGCCATGGTCTCGATTCCCGGTTTCACCGGCGGAAGGAGCCTTTGGCAGTTGACTCGCCGCGATATCGGGGATGGTCGCTGGATCATCGAGCTGGCCGACCGCACGTCCGAATCCGACGTCAGCCGCGCCCACACCGATTTCGTCGCCAACGCCAGCCACGAGCTGCGCACACCGCTGGCCGCGGTGATCGGCTATGCCGAAACGCTGGGCGATGCCGACGCGCCGACCGACCCTGAAACCGCCAAGCGTTTCAACAGCATTATTCACCGCGAGGCGCAGCGCATGCTCAGCCTGGTCGAGGACCTGATGACGCTGAGCCATGTCGAAGCCGAAAAGCACGACCGCCCCAGCGAGCCGCTTGACCTTGGCCAGCTGGCCGCGCGGGTGGTGGGCGAAGTGGCTTCGCTGCGCGGCAAGGAACGGGTCGAACTGTCGGTGGCGGAACCGGGCCTGACCGTGCGCGGCGATGCCACCCAGCTTGAGCAATTGCTGCGCAACCTGATCGACAACGCCCTGAAGTACGGTGCGCCCGAAACTCCGGTCAGTGTTGCGGTAACCCGTCAGGGCGAGGACAAGGCTTGCCTTGCAATCGCCGACCGCGGCCCGGGGATCGCACCCGAACATCTGCCGCTCCTGACCCGACGGTTCTATCGCACCGATCCCGGCCGCAGCCGTGCTTCGGGCGGGACTGGCCTGGGCCTGGCGATCGTCAAGCACATCGTCGAGCGCCACCAGGGCGAACTCGACATTGCCAGCACGCTGGGGGAAGGCACCACCGTGGCTGTCACCCTCCCCCTTGCGGCATTGTGAGTTAGAACGAAGCCGAAAGTCCGGTCATGATGACGTGATCGACGCGTCCAGGTGCGTTCGGCACAAAGCCGTGCTGGTTCATATACCCGATTTCAATGCCAAGCTTTTTTCCCAACGGAGCAGTAAAAGTGGCGGAATTGCGGATTCGGTCAAGCCCATCGACGGTCTGGAAGCTGGTGGTATTGAGATTAAAATAGGGCTCGCTCGCGAGGTTGATTTTCACCTTCCCGAATAATGGAGCAACTGCCTTGATCTGCGGCCGCACTCGCCAGCCGGTGCCAGAACGATCATCGCGAAAGCGCTGTTCGAGGCGAACCCTTCCGCTCAGGCTGAACGGCCCAATCTTGGCCAGGTTGTCCATGTTCAATTGCTGTCGAAAGCGACGCTCCATCGACGTGAAATCGCCGTGGCTATAGTTGGGTGCGTGAACGTACCCCGCCGAGACGGTAACATTCTTGCTCACCTTGTAGCCCACCATCAAGACTTGCTGGAGCTGGTAGAAGCCACGCGCGTCGCTCGAACGGAACGAGGTTTCGCTCGAGATTCGGACCTCATCCGATACTTTGATGCTCAGGTTCAGGTTTTGCCAGTAGGCTGCGTCATCGCTTGCGACCGCAGGGCTGGAAGCGCCGCACAGCATGGCGATTGCGATGGATTTGGTTAGGCTGCGCATCGGAAGTGTTCCTGTACAGGCGTTGAACTCAGCGCCTCGCTATGACGATTGTGTGACACATTCATGACGTTTTGTGCCTCTGGACTGACACTTTGGTGACACTCGGCCATGCCAGCCAATTGTCACGCAACTGTCACAAAACGGGGTCACTTGCCGATCCAGATAACGCCAACGGAGCGATTCGCATGACCAAGAAATCTATCCTCACTTTCACCACGGCAATCGCCGCTTCGGCCCTGCTGGCGGCCTGCGGCGGCGGCCAGGGCGGCTCGCGCGATCAGGTTCGTGCGGTCGGTTCCTCGACTGTCTATCCCTTCGCCAAGGCGGTGGCGGATTCGCTGGCCAAGTCGAACCCCGGCTTCAAGTCGCCGATCATCGAAGGCAACGGCACCGGTGCCGGCATGAAGCTGTTCTGCAAGGGCGTTGGCGCTGAACATCCCGATATCGAGAATGCCTCGCGCCGGATGAAGAAGAGCGAGTTCGAAGACTGCGTCAAGAACGGCGTGGACAAGATCGTCGAGATCCAGGTCGGGCTTGACGGCGTGGCCTTCGCCGAAGCCAGGGGCGGCCTCAGCCTCAAGCTGACCCCCGAAGACGTTTACAAGGCGCTGGCCGCCAATCCCTATGGCAAGCCCAACACCACCAAGACCTGGAAAGACGTCAACCCCGCGTTCCCGGCAGAACCGATCCTGGTTTACGGCCCGCCCAGCACTTCGGGCACCCGCGATGCCCTGAAGGAACTGATCCTGATGATGGGCTGCAATTCGAACGCCGAAATGAAGGCGCTCAAGGACAGCGACAAGGAAAAGCACGAGACGATCTGCGGCGGAGTGCGCAGCGACGGTGCCTATGTCGATTCGGGTGAGAACGACAACCTGATCGTCCAGAAGCTGGAAGCCAATCCCAAGGCGGTCGGCATCTTCGGTTTCTCCTACCTTGAAGAAAACGCCGACAAGCTGGTGGGCCTGCCGATGAATGGCGTGATGCCGACCTATGCGGCGATTTCCGACTTCAGCTACCCGGGTGCCCGCCCGCTCTACATCTACGTCAAGGCCGCGCATCTCGATGCGATCAAGGGTCTGCGTGAATTCGTGGCCGAATGGGCCAAGAGCTGGGGCAAGGACGGGTTGCTGGCCAAGCAGGGCATGGTTGTCGCCCCCGACGACGTCCAGGCCAAGAGCGCCAAGATTGCCAGCGAGTTTTCGCTGCTCAACGGCGCCGACCTGAAGTAAGGGTTACCCGATGTCGCCAGCCATTCCGATTCTGCTTGCGCTTGCGCTGGGCCTGATCGGCTGGTTGGCGGCGCGGGGCCGAGCCTGGGCCTTGCGCAAACAGGTCCGCGCCGCGGGTAAGGACCTTCATTCACTGCCCAACTATCACGGTTGGTACGTGGCGCTGTGGATCCTGGTCCCGGCGCTGCTGTTCTCTGTGGCCTGGGCGGCAACCAGCCCCGGACTGGTCCTGGCGCATGTCCTGGCCGACCCCGCTGCGGCCAAACTGCCGGCTTTCGGCTTCGAACGCGACGCGATCCTCTCTGAAGCGCGCGCACTGGCCAGCGGATCGACCGATGCGGTATTCAACCAGTCCGCCCGCGCGCTGGTCGAACCGTTCCGCGAGGCTATGCAGCGTTATACCCTGATCGGCACGCTGGTGACTGTTCTGCTGGGCCTAGGCGGCGGCATTTTTGCCTTCCTGCGGTTGCGACCCGATTTCACTGCCCGCACCCGGGTTGAACGCGCGGTGATGGCCGGGTTGCTGCTCGCCTCGCTCGCCGCGATTTTCACCACGGCCGGGATCGTCGGCTCGCTTGTGTTCGAAACGTTCCGTTTCTTCCAGTTCGTCAACCCGCTCGATTTCCTGCTCGGCACCCATTGGGGTCCGGATTCGATGGCCGCACCCATGCAGGGCGTCGAAACCAGCTATGGCGCTTTGCCGCTGTTCTGGGGCACGGCCTTTATCGGCGCGATCATTGCCATGCTGGTGGCGATCCCGCTGGGGCTGATGAGCGCGATTTTCCTGACCCAATACGCTACCCCCACGGTGCGCCGCTGGATGAAGCCGCTGCTGGAAATTCTGGCCGGCGTCCCGACCGTGGTTTACGGCTATTTCGCCGCGCTGACCGTGGCCCCGCTGATCCGCGACCTGGGCCAGTCGATCGGCGTGACCAGCGCCTCGAGCGAAAGCGTGCTGGCCGCGGGCGTGGTCATGGGGATCATGATCATCCCGTTCGTCTCCTCGATGGCCGACGATTCGATCGCCGCCGTGCCGCAAGCGATGCGCGATGGCAGCCTGGCGATGGGCGCAACCAAAAGCGAAACCATCCGCCGGGTGCTGCTGCCTGCAGCGCTGCCCGGCATTGTCGCCGGGATCATGCTGGCGGTCAGCCGCGCGATTGGTGAGACGATGATCGTGGTCATGGCCGCTGGTGCCACCGCGCGGATCACCGCTAACCCGTTCGAATCGATGACCACCGTCACTTATCAGATCGTCGCCATGCTGACCGGCGAAGGCAGCTTCGATCACCCCGCCACGCTGTCTGCCTTTGCGCTGGGCATGGTGCTGTTTCTGGTCACCTTGTGTCTCAACTTCATCGCGCTGAGCGTGGTCAAGCGGTTCCGTGAAGCTTATGAGTGAACTTTCCCACCAGGAACGCGCCCAGCGTATCGCCAACCGGCTGGCCCAGCGCCATGCGTCGGAGCGCCGCTTCCGTGCGCTTGGGTTCTTCGCCGTCGCGCTTTCGGCACTGGTGCTGGCCTTCCTGCTGGTGACCATGACCGCCAATGCAGTTGGCGGGTTCAAGCGCGCCGAACTGGCCTTCAAGCTCGACCTGTCGGGCGGCACGCTCCAGATCGATCCCTCTCAGCTGGTCGGCGAAAACCCGGTCAGCGCGCTCGAAACTGCGGGCCTGCGCGATGTGCTGCAGTTCGCTGCGGCCAAGGCCTTGGGCGACAAGGCAGCGGCCGAGCTTGACAGCGATGCCTGGCGCGATGTCGCCCGCCAGATCGCTGCCGATCCGGCGCTGCTCAACTCCAGTTTCGACGTTTCGCTTGCTTCCAGCGACGATCTCGCCTCGGGCCTGCGCGGCGACGGTGCGCCGGCCATGGTTGCGCTCGCCAAGGACCTTTCCGCCAAGGGCCAGCTCGCGACCCGCTTCGATCCCGGTTTCCTGAGCCGCTCGGATGCCACCAGCCCGCAATCGGTGGGGATCTGGGGGGCGCTCAAGGGCTCGATGCTGACCATGCTGGTCACGCTGGCCCTGGCCTTCCCGATCGGGGTTTTTGCCGCGGTTTACCTTGAGGAGTTCGCCCCGCGGAACCGCTGGACCGACATTATCGAGGTTTCGATCAACAACCTCGCCGCGGTGCCTTCGATCATTTTCGGCCTGCTGGGGCTGGCGCTGTTCCTGACCATCTTCCCCTATTGGCGCTCGGCCCCGCTGATCGGGGGGATGACGCTGGCGCTGATGACCATGCCGGTGATCGTGATTTCGGGGCGCAACGCGATCAAGGCGGTACCGCCATCGATCCGCGATGCCGCCCTCGCGGTTGGTGCCAGCAAGGTCCAGACCGTGTTCCACCACGTCCTGCCGCTGGCCCTGCCCGGAATCCTGACCGGCACGATCATCGGCATGGCCCGCGCGCTGGGCGAAACCGCGCCCTTGCTGATGATCGGGATGAAAGCCTTCGTCGCCACCGCGCCGGCCGGCTTCACTTCGCCCTCGTCGGTCCTGCCGGTGCAGATCTTTCTGTGGTCGGATGAAATCAACCGCGGCTTTGTCGAACGCACTTCGGCCGCGATCATCGTGCTGCTGATGTTCCTGCTGGTGATGAACGGCACGGCCATCTACCTTCGCAACCGTTTCGAGAACCGGTGGTAATGACAAATTTTCACGATCTGGATCCCGTGGATGCCCGCATCGCCGCCCGCGGCGTATCGGTTTACTACGGCGACAAGCGCGCGATCGACAACGTATCGATCGATATCAGCGACGAATATGTCACTGCCTTCATCGGCCCGTCGGGCTGCGGCAAGAGCACCTTCCTGCGCGCGCTCAACCGGATGAACGACACCATCGCCGGTGCCCGCGTCGAAGGTGAGATCAAGCTGGACGGCCAGGACATCTACAAGAGCGGGATGGACGTGGTCCAGCTGCGCGCGCGGGTGGGGATGGTGTTCCAGAAACCCAACCCCTTCCCCAAGTCGATTTACGAAAACGTCGCCTATGGCCCGCGGATTCACGGCCTGTCGACCAGCAAGGCCGAGCTTGACCAGATTGTCGAGCGCAGCCTCAAGCGCGCCGGGCTGTGGGAAGAGGTCAAGGACCGCCTGGCCGAAAGCGGCACGGCGCTGTCGGGCGGGCAGCAGCAGCGCCTGTGCATCGCCCGGGCGATCGCGGTCGAACCCGAAGTGATCCTGATGGACGAGCCGTGCTCGGCGCTCGATCCGATCGCCACCGCCAAGATCGAGGAACTGATCGCCGAACTGCGCGGGCGCTATGCGATCGTCATCGTCACCCACTCGATGCAGCAGGCCGCGCGCGTTTCGCAGCGCACCGCGTTCTTCCACCTCGGCAAGATGGTCGAATACGGCAAGACCTCGGAAATCTTCACCAACCCGCGTGAAGAGCGGACGAAAGACTACATTACCGGACGTTACGGTTAGTCGGGGTCTGTCCTATGGAGTATGATACGCCATGATTGCTCTGGGAAGCTTGCTGGGTAGGAGCGACGCGCAGTGCGGGCCGATGGCCCCGTGCAAGCGGAGTGACGCCCTCCAGCAAGCTTCCCAGAGCAACCCCTCCGGGGCGGGCCAATTATGGCCCATCGCTACGTCATTCGTCGGGCACGATGCTCCGCATCGCGCTCCTCCTCATTCCTTGCGCTGGGCCATAATTGGCTCCGTCATGACGCATCATACTCCATAGGACAGACCCCAATGTCACAGGAACACACCGTCAAGGCTTTCGACGAAGAGATCACCAAGCTGCGCGGGCTAATCGCGGAGATGGGCGGCCTCGCCGAAGTCTCGCTGGCTGAAGCGATGGAAGCCCTGGTCAAGGGCAACCTCGAGCTTGCCGACAGCGTGATCGCGCGTGACAAGAAGATCGACTCGCTCGAGGCCGAGGTTGACCGACTGGCGGTGCGGATCATCGCCCTGCGCGCGCCGATGGCCGACGACCTGCGCGAAGTGATCGCCGCACTCAAGATCGCCGGGGTGGTCGAGCGGATTGGCGACTATTCGAAGAATATCGCCAAGAGCGCGAACAAGATCGAGCAGCGCAAGAAATTCGAGCCGCTGACCCTGGTGCCCGCCATGGCCGATGTTGCCCGCGGCATGGTCCACGATGTGCTGACCGCCTATGCCGCGCGCGACCCGCACCTCGCCAAGGCCGTGGTCGAACGCGACGAGATGGTCGATGCCTTCTACGAATCGCTGTTCCGCAACCTGGTCAGCCACATGATGGAAAACCCGGCGACCATTTCCAGCGCCGCGCAATTGCTTTTCGTTGCCCGCAATATCGAGCGGATCGGCGATCATGCCACCAATGTTGCCGAGATGGTCTACTACGCCGCGACTGGCGAGTACCTGACCGACCGGGAAGACAAGACAGGAGCCTGATGATGGCCGCCCCTCGCCTGCTATTGGTCGAGGACGACCCAGCCCTCGCCGAACTGCTGGAGTTCCGGTTTCGCAATGAAGGCTATCAGGTCCAGGTTACCCCGGACGGTGACGAGGCGCTGCTGCTGGCCGCCGAGGAAGCGCCCGATCTGGTAGTGCTCGACTGGATGATCGAAGGCACCAGCGGGATCGAAGTCTGCCGCCGCTTGCGCAAGACCAAGGCCACCGCCCACGTCCCGATCCTGATGCTGACCGCGCGCGGGGCCGAGGACGACAAGATTCGCGGACTTGAAACCGGAGCCGACGATTACCTGACCAAGCCGTTCTCCCCGCGCGAGCTGCTAGCCCGCGTCGGTGCGATCCTGCGCCGGATCCGCCCGGCGCTGGCGGGCGAGATGCTGACCGTCGGCGATCTGACGCTTGATGCCGCCGCCCACAAGGTCACTCGCCGCGGCCAGGTGGTGGCATTGGGCCCGACCGAGTTTCGCTTGCTGCGCCACTTCATGGAACACCCCGGCCGGGTGTTCAGCCGCAACCAGCTGCTCGACGCGGTCTGGGGCAACGAAAGCGAGATCGAACTGCGCACCGTGGATGTCCACATCCGCCGCCTGCGCAAAGGCATCGAGGTCGAAGGCGCACCCGATCCGGTGCGGACGGTCCGCTCGGCCGGGTATGCGCTCGAGGCGGTTTAGGATCAGCCTCATTCGCATGAAATTGTAAAGCCCTTCCCCGGTGGGGAAGGGTTGGGATGGGGGTTATGCCATCTCGGGCGTGGAGCCCCCACCCCCAACCCCTCCCCGCTGGGGAGGGGAGCTCGAAGACAGAACTTAATTTCTAACCAATGGCGGCACACGAACGGAACTGGGTTTGTTACCTTATTAGCCCCTGCAACCACCGGATCACCTGCGCTTGCAGAAACACCCGCTTGTCCGACCAGCTGTGATCGGTCGCGGCATGCACCACACTGACCCGCTTGCCGCCCGCGCCGCGCACAGCGGCAACCAGCGCATCGGTGTGCGGGGCCAGGCCGTCATCGCTGGTCAGCACCAGCAGTGACTTACGGGCAAGCCCCGGTGCCATTTGCCGGAAATCGTTGGCCTGCTGCCCTGCGATCAGTTCATCGGCCATCTGCTCGGGCGAAGTTCCGGCCAGCGTTTCAGAGTCGCTCGCCGACTCCTTGACC
>PNJT01000109.1 GCA_013822005.1 Novosphingobium sp.
GGCGGTGATTGGAAAATCTGAATCACCTCGCCCCAGCCCCGACTATCCTGAGCTTGTCGAAGCACTGCTCTTTTCTTCAAGCGGTTGCGGGCGAGGCACGAAGAGAAGGGCAGTGCTTCGACAAGCTCAGCATAGACGGAATTTGGGTCAGGTATTGCCCAAGTTGCTCTAGCCGCCGTGGCGTGACAGCTCGTCGCCTTGCAGCGTCACCACGTGGAGCAGGTTGGTCGATCCCGGCGTGCCGAACGGTACGCCCGCCAGCGCGACCAGCTTCGATCCGGCCTGGCCGAACCCGTGGCGCAGCGCCATGCGCTTGCCCTTGGCGATCATCTCTTCGAAGCCGGTGATGTCTTTGGTGGTGACCGCGTGGGTGCCCCACAGCAAGGCCAGGCGGCGGGCGATCCGGGCTGAGGGGGTCAGCACCAGCATCGGCACCCGCGGCCGCTCGCGCGCGACGCGCCGGGCGGTGCTGCCCGAACCGGTGAAGACAATGATCCCGGCCACGGTCATGGTCTCGGCAATTGCCGCGCTGGCCTGGGCCAGGGCCGATGCAGTGGTCGCTTCGGGCCGGACAACGGTGAAATGGATCCGCTCGGAATAGCCGGGATCGCTTTCGACCTGGCCTGCGATCCGGTGCATGATTGTCACCGCTTCAACCGGCCAGGCCCCGCTGGCGGTTTCGGCCGAAAGCATCACGGCATCGGCTCCGTCGTAAACCGCATTGGCCACGTCGGACACTTCAGCGCGGGTCGGGGCTGGGCTTTCGATCATCGATTCAAGCATTTGCGTGGCAACCACCACGGGTTTTCCGCTGCGCCGGGTGATTGCCACGATCTGCTTCTGAATCGGGGGAACTTCCTCGGGGTTGAGCTCGACCCCCAGATCGCCGCGCGCGACCATGATCCCGTCGGCCAGCTCGATAATCTCCTCCAGCCGCTCGACTGCGGCGGGCTTTTCGATCTTGGCCATCAGCGCGGTTTGCGATGTGCCCAGCAGCTTGCGCGCTTCGGCCACGTCTTCGGGCCGCTGGACGAACGACAGCGCGATCCAGTCCGCACCCTGATCGAGGGCAAAAGTCAGGTCGCGGCGGTCCTTTTCGGTCAAGGCCGGGATCGGCACGACCGCATCGGGGACATTGACCCCCTTGCGGTCCGAAATCACCCCGCCGACTTCAGCCGAACAGAGGATCCGGTCCTCGTTCGCCTCGATCACGCGCAGCCTGAGCTTGCCGTCGTCGATCAACAGCCGCTGGCCCTTGTTGAGCACTCCGAACAGTTCGGGATGCGGCAGGCAGACGCGGGTGTCATCGCCCGGCGCCGGATTGCGATCAAAAGTGAAGTGGCCCGAATGGCGGATCACCGCCTTGCCGTCTTTGAACTGACCAACCCGCAGCTTGGGCCCTTGCAGATCGCACAGCACCGCGACCGGGCGGCCGAGCGCCTTTTCAACCTCGCGGATCGCGGCGATCGTCTGGGCATGAGTTTCATGATCGCCGTGGCTCATGTTGACGCGGAAGGCGTCGGCCCCGGCGCGCAGCAGCTTCTCGATCATCTCCGGGCTGCGGCTGGCCGGGCCCAGCGTCGCCAGAATTTTGATTTTGCGCCCGCGCGGATCGATCTTGGCCACTGGAACCTCTTCCTCTGTTGGCCTTCCCTATGGCAAAGCTGCGGTGAAAACCCAAGGACATCCCCATGAGCTGCTCTGAAAATACGAATGCGACTGCGCCCGATCCGCTCGAAAGCCTCGACGATGCGGTCGCTGCCGCCGCTTTCCGCCGTCTGGTCCGCCATTTGCGCCACCGCCATGACGCCCAGAACCTGGAGCTGATGGTCCTCTCCGGCTTCTGCCGCAATTGCCTGGCCGACTGGATCCGCGAGGCCGGCGCCCCCTATGACAAGGAAGGTGCGCGCGAGGTGATCCACGGCATGCCCAGTGAGACATGGAAGCAACGTTTCCACAGGGAAGCGACGCCGCAGCAGCTGGAAGCCATGGCTGAGAGCTTGAAGAAGAACGCTTCCTAAGATCCTCCCCCTTGGGGGAGGGGGACCAGCGAAGCTGGAGGAGGGGCACGGGCCGGAATCCCCAACCTTGCCGCGCAAGGTCTGGAAAACCCGCGCGTGCCCCTCCACCATCCCTGTGGGATGGTCCCCCTCCCCGTTTCGAGGAGGAATGATTTCCACAGCCCAGCCTTTGCTCGAATCCCCGCCGCTGGCTATGCGCCCACTCAACCGATTCACCCTTCACGGAGTTGCCCCCATGGCCAATGCCACCGACGACCGCCTGCGCCTGCTGATCGAGCGTATCGAACGCCTCGAAGAAGAAAAGAAGGGCATCGCCGACGACGTGAAGGACGTTTACGCCGAAGCCAAGGCGGTGGGTTACGACGCCAAGATCATCCGCAAGATCGTCGCCTTGCGCAAAATGAAGCCCGACGACCGCGCCGAGATGGAAGCCCTGCTCGATACTTACAAGGCGGCGCTTGGCCTCGGTTGATCTGCGGCAGGCACTCCCTATCTGATGGATGTCCAACCCAAAGGGAGCCAAGCCATGATCTCCACCACCACTGCGCTGCTCGAAGGCCGTCCGGTCCAGCGATATCTGGGCATAGTCACCGGCGAAGTGATCGTCGGCGCGAACATCTTTCGCGATCTGTTTGCCGGGATCCGTGACATCGTCGGCGGGCGTTCGGGGTCTTACGAGAACGTGCTGGGCGATGCCCGCCGCCAGGCGCTGGCCGAAATGGAAGCCGAGGCGGCCAAGCTGGGCGGCAATGCGGTGATCGGGGTCGATATCGATTACGAAGTCCTCGGATCGAACGGCTCGATGCTGATGGTCTCCTGCTCGGGCACCGCCGTGGTTGTCTGACGGCCAAGTCTAAGCTAGGGGGCGGGCCAAATCCCAAACCCTAGCGACAGACGGCGAAAATGGCAGGCCATTCCAAATTCAAGAACATCATGCACCGCAAGGGTGCGCAGGATAAGAAGCGCGCTGGCTTGTTTTCCAAGCTTTCCCGCGAAATCACTGTCGCGGCCAAAATGGGCATGCCCGACCCGGACTTTAACCCGCGGCTGCGCGCCGCGGTCAATGCGGCCAAGGCGCAGTCGGTGCCGAAGGACAATATCCAGCGCGCGATCGACAAGGCCAGCAAGGGCGATGCCGAAAACTACGAAGAAGTCCGCTATGAAGGCTACGGTCCGGGCGGGGTCGCGCTGATCGTCGAAGCGCTGACCGACAACCGCAACCGCACCGCTACCAATGTCCGCACCGCCTTTGCCAAGAATGGCGGCAACCTGGGCGCATCGGGCGCGGTCAGCCACGGGTTCGAGCGGCTGGGGCTGATTGAGTATCCCGGCAGCGCCGGCGATGCCGACACGGTCTTCGAAGCCGCGCTTGAGGCCGGTGCCGACGATGTCGAAAGCGATGACGAGGGCCACGCGATCTGGGTCGCAGTGGAAAACCTCCACCCGGTCGCGCGCGAGCTGGAAAAGGTGTTGGGTGAGGCCGTGGGTGTCAAGCTGGCGTGGAAGCCCAGCCTCAAGGCCGATGTCGGCGAAGGCGATGCCGCCACACTGCTCAAGCTGATCGATGTGCTCGACGATGACGACGACGTCCAGACCGTCTGGGGCAATTACGAGATTTCCGACGACGTGATGGCGAAGCTGGGTTGATCTGGCTGAGGTTCTTGATTTGTGATCTGGCGCCTCGCCGCAACCATGGTGAATGTTCGCGCGAAGACGCAAAGACGCGAAGATGTTTGGAAAAGCGCCGCAGGCATTCGTCAATCAGACAGCCCGCTCTGCCGCAACTATCGATGAGAAAGGGGCTTCGCCCCAAGCATAACCTCTTCGCGTCTTCGCGTCTTCGCGCGAACCCTTGCAAGCTCGCCGGGCCGTGCTGATCATCGGCCTTGACCCTTCGCTCTCCTGCACCGGCTGGGGGATCGTGGCCAAGCAGGGCAACCGGCTGAGCCACATTGCCAACGGCCAGATCAAGACCGATCCCAAGGCTTTGCTGGCCGAGCGGCTGGTCACGCTCGATGCCGAGCTGGCCGATGTTATTGCTCGCTACCAGCCCGACAGCGGCGCGGTGGAGGAAGTGTTCGTCAACAAGAACGCCCAGTCGACGCTCAAGCTGGGGCAGGCCCGCGGGGTCTGCCTGCTGGCGCTCGCCAAGGCCGGGCTGCCGGTGGCCGAATATGCCACCCGGCTGGTCAAGAAAGCGATTGTCGGGACCGGCAGGGCGGAGAAGGCGCAGATCCAGGCGATGCTGGGGGTGCTGTTGCCGGGAGTGAAGTTGGCCGGAGCCGATGCGGCCGATGCGCTGGCGGTGGCGATTGCCCATGCGCACCTGCTTCGCTGAATGGCTTAGCCAGCAGTCGTTAAGCTGACAGCGCCTAGCACGCCTCCTCGATTTCAGGAGGTCGCCCCCAATGCCCCGTTTCAAGATTGTTGCCCTCGCCGCCGTGGCCAGCCTTGTGCTCTCGGGCTGCATGGCCAGCCGTTACCAGATTTCCGATGCGCTGGGCCGCTATGGCCTGGACCAGAACCAGTCGAGCTGCGCGGCGGAATTCCTGCGCGGGCACCTGACCACCGGGCAGGTCGATCGGCTCGCCAAGGCTGCGCGCTATTACCGCAGCGATGGCCCGCTGACCGTCGGCGATCTGGTGCGGGTGGCCGGTTCGATCAAGGACGGCGAGGTCATGGCCCAGACCGGCGCGGCCATGCTCGCCTGCAAGCTGGGCGCGAACATCCCGATCGGGCGGTTTTAGAGCCATCTCCGCAAGAGCCCTTCCCCGGTGGGGAAGGGTTGGGATGGGGGTTCCACGCTAGCGTTGACGCTCGGCTTCGCCTCGCTCCCCCACCCCCAACCCCTCCCCGCCGGGGAGGGGGTCAAAGCCCCTCGCGCTCCAGCGCGGCCTGATAGGTCCAATACGGATCCACCGTGCATTTGCCCGGCCGGACATAGGCGCAGGCTTTCAGCGTGCCATTCTCGCGGCAGGCCAGCTCGCGGTAGGCCTCGGCGCCCTTGGGCCGGGCGGGGAAGACCAGCACGTCGGCTGAGGCGACCAGGCCCGCCGGCAATGCCTCGCCTTTGGCCAGCACTGCTTCGGGCGCGATGAAGTGCGGCACCTCGCGCGGCAGCAGTGCGGGGACCAGATGCGCGCGCCATTGATCGGGGAGCGCTATGCCGCAGGGCTGGCCCCGTTCGACCGCCGCCAGCGCCGCCAAGGGGATCGGGCTGCCCCCGCGCAGGGTCCGTGCGCCGCCCGATTGCATCTGCGCCAGCACACTCGCCCCCAGCCACAGTGCGGCCAGCGCCAGCAGCATCGCGGGCGTCAGTTCTTTGCTCCGCCGCGCGGCCAGGCGCTCGGCGAAGTCAACCGAGGTGATTGCGGCAAGCACCAGCAGCGACCAGGTTGCAATCCAGATGAAGCGCCATTCCTTGTGCGCGATCAGGCTGTGGAACAGCACAATCGCCACCAGCGCCCAGACCAAGGGGCGATAGCGCGGAGGACTGAACACCGCGCCCGCGAGGATAAACGGCGCCAGCGGGCCGAGGTGGATCAGCAGCCACTGCATGTATTGCAGCGGGCCGCTTTCACCGAAACGGGCGGCGCGGCCTTCGCCAAGATTGTAGGCAAAATTGACCCAAATCCAGCGGAAGGGCACTTGCCCGGCGATCAGGTCGCTCAGCGCGCCGAGTGCTGCTGCGGCAAGGCCGCCTAGGATCAGCTGCACCCACATCGCCCGGTCCAGCCGCAGCCGGGCCAGCACCAGCACCGCGGCAAACGGCGCATATTGCAGCCGCACCAGCACTCCCAGCCCCAGCAGCAGCCCGGCCCAGCGCAAGGCCCTGCGCGATGGCGCATCGGCCAGCAGCAGCGCGGCTCCCATCGCTAGCAACCCAGAGGCCAGCACTTCGGACAGCATCAAGGTGGAGAACAGCACGCATTCGTACCACACTGCCGCCACCAGCAGCGCGAACCACGCATGCCGCCGCCCGCTGAGCGCGCCCAGCTTCCACGCGGCGGGCAGCGCGATCAGCGTCGCGGCCAGGAAGGTCCAGCGCGCCAGGTGCATCCCCGTCAGACTGTCAGGTGCGATTTGCCCGCCCAGCCAGAACGGCCCGGCCAGGAACTGCGGAATCAGGCTGTTGCGCGCGCCGAACCGCGATTCCCACGGCACGATCCCTTCGCCGGTGACCAGCCGCTTGCCCTGCTCCAGGTACTGCATGATCTCGTCGGCATGGCTGATGTCGAACGGCGCGAAGGCCAGCCAGCGCAGCACCAGCGCGGTCAGGACCACGGCGGCGAGTGCGATCGTCTCGCGGCGCTGGAATGCTTCAGGCATGACGAGAGCGGGTCCGTGATCTAGTTGAAGACTTCGATATCCTCATCTTCAAAGCTGGTGCCGCGATGCAGCGCATAGGCACCGCGCAGGCCGTTGCCGAGGAACACCAGCAGCAGCAGATTAAGCCCTGCAGCAAAGATTGCACCTCCGGCGAGGTTGCCCAAAAGTGCCAGCACGAGCAGCAATGCCGCGCCGATGCCCCAGAAAAACCCCTTGCCCTGCCGCAAGCGCAGGCCAGCAATCACGAAGATCGCCACCTGCAGCACTGCCAAGCCGAAAACCAATCCGTTGATCTGGCCCGACTGGAAACTGGCCAGCCCGCCCAGGAACACCAGCCCAACCAGGCTGAGACCAGCGTAGATGAAGCAAACCAGCGAAGCCTGATAAGCCCCGGTCTTCGCGCCCGCGCGCGTTGTCAGATCAATATCCCAGGCCGCCATGCTGTGTCCCCCTTCGTCAAGCCGACATGCTGCCAGTGTTGCAGGCGGGGCGCAAGTCTGCAATAGAACAAACCATGATCGCCAAGCTGACCGGCACGCTCGATGATTTCGGCCCCGACTGGGCGGTGATCGACGTCGCGGGCGTCGGTTATCTGGTCCACGCCAGCGCCAAGACGCTGGACGCGCTGGGAGTGCGGGGGGACCGGGTGACGCTCCACACCGAATTGCAGGTCAGCGAAAATGACATGCGGCTGATCGGCTTTGCCTCGGGCGCGGAGCGGGAGTGGTTCCGGCTGCTGACCGGGGTGCAGGGGGTCGGCTCCAAGATGGCGCTGGCGGTGCTTTCGGCGCTGTCGGTCGAAGAAGTCCAGCGCGCCTGTGCGGCGGGCGACGCGGCGATGGTGGCCAGGGCGCAGGGCGTCGGGCCCAAGCTCGCGGGGCGGATCGTCAACGAACTCAAGGACAAGGCCGGCGCGCTGCCCGCCGGGCCGGGGGTTTCGCTGGCAGCACCCGCCGGTTCGGCCAGCGCGGATGCGGTCTCGGCGCTGCAGAACCTCGGCTTCAAACCGCAGGTCGCGGCAATGGCGGTGACGCGGGCGATCGAGGAACTGGGCGAGGGCGCAGAGCTGGATGCGTTGATCCGGGTTGGGTTGAAGAGGGCGGCGGGGTGATTTCCTATGATTGTTCGACAAATCTCTAGGAATATGTATACTCACGTTATGTCACAGCTAAACGTATCCATTCCGCCCGCCCTGCGTAGCTGGGTCGATCACCGCGTTGCCGAAGGCCGCTATTCCAGCGCCAGCGATCTCGTGCGCGATTTGTTGCGCCGCGATCAGGAGGCGGCTGAAGACGACGCCGAATGGGTGCGCGCTATGCTGGCCGAGGGGCTGGCTTCGGGAATTTCATCCGAAAAGCCAGAAACGATCATCGAGAACATCATCGCCCGGCGCAAGGCCAGGCGTGGCTAAAGTTGAATTCTCGAACGCTGCGGAAGCAGACCTGGTTGAGATCGACGAATTCAGCGTTGTGCGGTTTGGTGAAAATGTAG
The DNA here is from genome assembly GCA_013822005.1 of Novosphingobium sp. Taxonomy (GTDB): domain Bacteria; phylum Pseudomonadota; class Alphaproteobacteria; order Sphingomonadales; family Sphingomonadaceae; genus Novosphingobium. The sequence continues at coordinate 7,842 of PNJT01000109.1, forward strand.
CCGAAATCTATATGCAAGGCTTCAATGCGGCTTTCGAGCGGCTGCGCGACTTCCCGCTTGCTGCTCCGCTTCGGTCGGAATTTGGCGACGGATTTCGCTGCTTTGTCCATCGGCAGCACCGCGTTTTCTATACTGCGTCCGGAGATAGTGTCTTGATTGTGAGAATCTTGCATCATTCCAGAGATGCGCGGCGGGCGTTGAAGGGGGAGGCGGAGTGATGCGCTACTTATGTGCCTATTTCCTCTCGGTGGTTGTCACCCATATCGGTCTGGGTCCGTTGATCCGATTCATGCACCGCACTTCAGGCCCAAGAATTGAGTCTGGAGACGTCGGCCAGAACAAGAAGAATTGGAGGCTTCAGGATTTCTGGGTAGGTGGAACAGAACGGGCGATAGTCACAACATTGGTGATTTTCTCGCCAACCAATTTGCCACTGTTCATCGGAGGGTGGGTGGCTGCAAAATTGGCAGCGGGCTGGTCGAGATATTCAGGACCAGAGTTTGCCTCTGCCCATTTGATTAGCTTGGTCGGGAGCGCGCTCTCGATCGCCGCAGCAATTGCAGCGGGCTTGCTTGTTGCGCCGAATATGATCGAAGCACTGAATGCAGGAAAATGAGGATTGGGATTGTAATGACCGATAACCCCCTCCTCTCCTCCCAGCGCCAACCCGAAGACGCCGACGCGGCGCTGCGGCCCAAGACGCTTGCCGAATTCGTCGGGCAGGCGGCGGCGAAGGACAACCTTTCGATTTTTATCGAAAGCGCCAAGTCGCGCGGGGAGGCGATGGA
>PNJT01000110.1 GCA_013822005.1 Novosphingobium sp.
AGAGGCCCGAACCAACCCCAAGCGCCTAATCGGCAAACTTCTCTGGCGCAGCGCTGACCACCGTAAACCCGCCAACGCGCGCCTCGCGCACTTCAAGCGCGCGTTCGCCGATCCCGGTGGGGGCGAATCGGAACGGGCCGTCGAGGCCCAGGAAGCCATCTCGGTCGGCCAGGCGCGCGACGGGGAAGGGCGTGTTCAGTCGCCAGTCGCGGGCAATCCGTACGGTTAGCAGCACGCTGTCATAGCCGAACGTCGCCATCCGGTATGGCGCTGCGCCGAACCGCGCCTTGTAGCTTTCGGCAAAGCGGGCGAAACGCATGTCGGACACGCCTGCAAACCAGGCTCCGCGCAGGGCAGGGGTCTTGCTCACGGCAAGTTCACCGCTCCACATGTCGGTGCCCAGGATCCGGGGCGCGGTGGCCGCTGCGCTTTTGAGCTGGGGTGCTGCCATGGCGGCAAACTTGGCCGAATCCGCGATCAGCACGGCGTCATAGCCGCCTTTCGCCTTGAGCCGGGTTGCGGCGCTGATGATCGAGCGATTGCCGCGGTCATAAGTCTGGGTGCTGACCAGCGTTCCGCCCGAAGCCTGGACCGCCGCGGCATAGGCGGCGCTGGCGCGGGTTCCGAACGCGCCCTTGGGGGCCAGCAGGGCAAAGCGGCTTATCCCACGCGAACGGGCATAGGCGACCACCCGGTCGATCGAGTTTTCGGTTGATGTGCCCAGCACAAAGGTATCGCGCGCGGCCCGGCTGGTGTCGCCGGTATAGCTAATCAGCGGGACCTTGGCGGGCCGGGCGATCGCGGCGACGGTCGGCACGTCGTCGGCCAGGAGCGGACCCAGGATCAACCGGTTTCCGTCCTTGAGCGCCTGGCTGGCCGCCGCTGCGGGGCCGGGGGCGGTATCGTAGGTGGTGATCCGGATCGTCTTGGCCCCGGTATCGAGCAGTGCCATGGTGGTGGCGTTGGCGATCGACTGGCCCATCGCGGCCTCGGGCCCGCTGAGCGGGACCAGCAGGGCGATGCGCTGGCGGTTCTGGTCGCTGGGCAGCGCGTCGCTGGGGGTCGGCTCGGGCGGCGGGGGCTGATCGACGCCCTTGGGGATCACCTTGCAGCCTGCGAGTAGCACGGCGGTTCCCAGCAAGACCAGTCCGCGCCGGTCGATCCGAAGTCCAAACATCTCTTGTCGCTCCCCTCGGGCCAGTCCATTGAAGCTAGGATGGAACAACCGCTTGCAGCAGGTCTGTATATTGTCGCGACCCCGATTGGCAATCTGGGCGACGTCTCGGCGCGCGTCTCTGCGATACTCGGCGGCGTGGCTGCGGTGGCCTGTGAAGATACCCGCGTTACCGGCAAGCTGCTGAACCACCTGGGGATCAAGGCGCGGCTGGTGCGCTATGACGATCATGCCAGCGATGCGACCCGCGAACACTTGCTGGGCATGGCCGCGACCTCAGCGATTGCACTGGTCAGCGATGCCGGAACGCCGCTGATTTCGGACCCCGGTTACCGCCTGGTCAAGGCCGCGCGCGATCGCGGGATCGCAGTGACTTCCATCCCTGGGCCTAGCGCGGCGATTGTCGCGCTGACCCTGGCGGGCCTACCCAGCGACCGCTTCCTGTTCGCCGGTTTCCTGCCCAACAAGGACAAGGCCCGGCGCGATGTGCTGGCGGAGCTGGGCGGGGTCAAGGCCACCTTGGTGTTCTATGAAACCGCGCCGCGTCTGGAGGACAGCCTGGCGGCCATTGGCGATGTCCTGCCGGGCCGCGACGTGGCGGTGGCGCGTGAGCTGACCAAGAAGTTCGAGGAATGCCGCAGCGGTTCCCCCGCAGATCTGATCGCGCACTACGCCGCGCATCCGCCCAAGGGTGAGATTGTGTTGCTGGTGGGTCCGCCAGGCGCGGTGGAAACCAGCGGCGAAGATGCCGATGCCTTGCTCAAGGAGGCTTTGGCGACACTCAAACCTTCGCAAGCCGCGGCCGAAGTGGCGCGGGCCACGGGGCTTGACCGCAAGGCGCTCTATGCGCGGGCGCTGGAGCTCAAATGAACTCCCGCGCCGAGCGCGAGGCCAAAGGGCGGCGCGGCGAGGCGTTGGCGGCCTGGTACCTCAGGTTCAAAGGCTGGCGGATTTTGGCGCGCCGCGTGAAGACGGCGCGGGGAGAAATTGACCTGATCGCGCGGCGCGGCGGCACAGTCGCTTTCATCGAAGTGAAGTGGCGCGAGCGCGCTGAAGAGCTCGATCAGGCAGTCGATCCCTACCGCCTGCGCCGGGTTGCGGCTGCGGCCGAAGCCGTGGCGCATCGCTATGCCAAAGCCGACGATGAGCAGCGAATCGACGTCTTGCTGCTTGCGCCTCGCGCCTGGCCGCGCGTGATTGAGAACGCGATCCAGCTATAGCCTCTTCCCTTTTCCCGTCGCCCCTGCGAAGGCAGGGGCCCATCCCAACCTGGCCCTTTCCCGCAAGGGTTCGTTTCTGGGCTAGCTCGGATGGGCCCCTGCCTTCGCAGGGGCGACGAATTTGAGAGAAGGCTCATAGTATGTCGCTGCGCGTTGCCGTCCAGATGGACCCGCTTGAAGGGATCAACATCAATGGGGATTCGAGCTTCGCGCTGATGCTGGCGGCGCAGGCGCGGGGGCATTCGGTCTATCATTACGATGTGAAAAGCCTCGCCTATGAAAGCGGACGCCTCTCCGCCTGGGCCGCGCCGGTAACGGTGCGGCGGGCTGAGGGCGCTCACTTCACGATGGATGCGCACCGCAGCATTGACCTGGCGCAGGATATCGACGTGGTGCTGATGCGGCAGGACCCGCCGTTCGACCTCGGCTATATCACTGCGACCCATCTGCTCGAGCGGCTAGAGGGACACACGCTGGTGGTCAACGATCCAGCCTCGGTCCGGAATGCGCCTGAAAAGGTCTATGTCCTCGATTTCGCGCACTTCATGCCGCCCACGCTGATCGCCCGGCGGATCGAGGATGTCCGCGCGTTTCACGCCCGTTATCCCGGCGATCTGGTGATGAAGCCGCTCCACGGCAACGGCGGCAAGGCGGTGGTGCGGATCCCGGCGGACGGATCGAACCTGGGCGCGCTGATCGAACTGTTCGACAATGCCTGGGTCGAACCGCACATGTTCCAGCCGTTCCTTCCCGAGATCAGCGAGGGCGACAAGCGCATCGTCCTGATCGACGGTGAAGTGGCCGGCGCAATCAACCGCCGTCCGGGCGCGGGCGAGTTCCGTTCCAACCTGGCGGCCGGCGGCTATGCCGAAGCGACCACGCTCAACGCCCGCGAAGAGGAAATCTGCGCGGCGCTGGGCCCGGCATTGAAAGAGCGCGGGCTGATTTTCGTCGGGATCGACGTGATCGGCGGCAAATGGCTGACCGAAATCAATGTCACATCGCCGACCGGAATCCTGGCGATCGACCGGTTCAATGGCACCGACACTCCGGCACTGATCTGGGATGCGATCGAACGGCGGCTGGGCCGCGCCTGAGACCGGCACCAAACACCGGTGACGATTGACGAAAGGTCGCTTGGCTGGCAGCTTCCGGCGCGGGCTGGGGCGCAGAATTGGGAAATGCCGGGATGCAACCCGAAGGCACTAGATCTGCAACAGTTTTCCTGAGCTATTCGCGTGCCGATCAGAAGCGCGCCCTGCCGGTCATCAAGGCACTGGAAGCCGCGGGCCTGCAGGTCTGGTGGGACGGGCTGCTGGAGGGCGGAGCGACATATCTGCCGACCACCGAGGCCGCGCTGGAAAGCGCCGATGCAGTGGTGGTGCTGTGGTCCAAAGTGTCGGTCGAATCGAACTGGGTTCGCGATGAGGCTCAGCGCGGGCGCGACCGGCAATGCCTGATTCCGCTGACCATCGATGGCACCATGCCGCCCCTGGGCTTTCGCCAGTTCCAGGTAATCGACATCTCCAAATGGCGCGGCAAGGCGGGAGACCCGCAGATCGAGCGGGCGATCCGGGCGGTCTGGACCTTTGCCGGGCAGGAGCCCAAGATCTCGATCGCGCAGCCGCGCCAGCCGCGGGTGTCGCGCCGCGCCTTGATTGGCGGCGGTGCCGCAGTACTGGTCGGCGGCGGCGCTTTGACCGTGTGGAAGACCGGGCTGCCGGGTGGCAAGTCGGCGCTTGGCAACAGCGTTGCAGTGCTGCCGTTTCGCAACCTTAGCGGCGATAGCGACGAGGACTATTTCGCCGAAGGCATTGCCGAACAGATCCGCCTGACCCTGTCGCGCAATTCAAAGCTGCTAGTGCTCGCCCCGGCTTCGATCCAGGCGGTCGCCAAGGATGGCGTGGCCGAGCCCAAGTCGATCGCCGACAAGTTGAAGGTCTCCTACGTGCTGACCGGAGTGGTGCGGCGATCCGGCGACGAACTGCGCATTTCGGCGGCGCTCAACGATGGGGCGACCGGCTTTCCCAGCTGGACCGAGGAGTTCCGGCGCAAGTCGGAAGATGTCTTCGCGATCCAGGAAGGCATCGCCGACGCCGTGGCCGCGGTCATGGCCGCCCAGACCGCTTCGGCAGGCGCATCGATCCGCAAACAGCCCGGCGGGACCCGCAACGTCAAAGCCTATGACGCCTACCTGCGCGGCAATGCCTACTATGCCTTGCGGACGGGCGAGGCAGCCTATCGATCGGCCCTGGCGCAGTATGACTCCGCGATCGCTGAGGACTCCAATTTCGCTGCCGCCCATGCCGCGCGGGCGAAGGTCCTGGTGGTGATTACCAGTTCGTTTGCCCAGGCCAGCGAGTTCAAGACGGCCTATAGCGATGCGCTGGCTTCGGCGCGCAAGGCGGTGGCGCTGGCACCCGATTTCGCCAAAGCGCATTCGGCGCTGGGATTCGTCCTGATCCAGGGCAGGCTTGATCTGCGCGGCGCGCGCGGGCCACTGGAGCAGGCGCGAAAATTGGGTGCGGGCGATGCCGAGGTGCTCTCGCTGTTCAGCGCGCTTGCCGCTGAGCTTGGGCGCAAGGCAGATGCCGAACGCGCGGTCGGCGATGCGTTGAAGCTCGATCCGCTCAATCCCGGAGCCCACCGACTGGCAGCCTTCGTGGCCTATTGCGCGCGCGATTGGCCACTAGCCGAGCAGCGCAACCGGCGCGCACTGGAACTGAACCCCAGGATTGACCAGGTCCATGCCTATCTTGGCGACTTGCTGTGCCAACAGGGCAACTATGCTGGGGCAAAAAGAGAGTATCAGGCCGAACCGATCGAGCTCTACCGGTTGACCGGCCTGGCTATCATCGCGCACCGCATGGGCGATCAGGCCGAAGCCAAAGCAATCACTGACAAGCTGGTTGCCGTGTTTGGCGGCGCCGGATCGTACCAGCAAGCCCAGGTATCGGCGCAGGCCGGGCAGATCGATCTGGCCATCGGGCGTTTGCTCAAGGCCCGCGAGGTGGGCGATCCCGGTCTCGCTCTGGCCTACACCGATCCGATGCTCGATCCGCTCAGAAATCGCCCCGAATTTTTGCGGTTGCTAAGCGATCTGGGCTTCGGGTAGCCTGACTGTTGCAACAAGGAGGGGAGTACACATGAAAAAGGTTCTTTTCAGCGTAATTGCCGGGTCGGCAGTTCTGCTCGCAGGGTGCGGCTCGAAGGAAGAAGCCACGCCGGTCGAAGCCACCCCGGCGGCGGAAGCCAGCGCCGATCCTAGCGCAGCAGCCAGCGGCGAAGCCGATGCTGCGGATGCAAGCGAAGGTCCCAACGAAGTTCACGGCGGCGGTCCGCAGCCCTGATGGAAAAGTGAAGTCGGGAGGCCCTGCGCCTCCCGACCTTTTCATCGCAGCGCGGTTTCCCCAGGTGTGGTGACCCGCATCGCCCGCCTGATCCAGTCTTCATAAGCCGCGATGCGGGTATAGACGCCTGGGTATTGCGGCTTTCCGCAACTGTTCCGGCGGCTCCACGAAACGACTCCGACCAGCATCGGCTTGGCCCCGTTGGTCATGACCAGCGGTCCGCCGCTGTCGCCTGAGCAGGCCTTGCCGGGGGAATTGCCTCCGCAAATCACGCCCGGATGGATCGGCTGGACCTCGCGGCCGTTCTCCCAGCCCGGGCCATAGCCATCAACCTTGGCGCAAGTCGCGTGGGCAATCGCCTTGATGTCGGCGCGGAACAGGTCGGATGATGCGAACTGTCCCTCCGGTCGGTCGGTCTTGCCCCAGCCCAGCGTGGACAGCGGGGTTCCGGGAGCCGGGATCGGGCCGGTATAGCGCTGCACCGGCGTGATGCTAACCGGCGTGACCAGATGGATCAGCGCGATGTCATCGCTGTACATGTCGCCCGATCCGGCCTCCTCGTATCCGGCATGATAGACGACCCGATCGACCTTGACCGTCTGGCCGGGCACCGTGATGTCCTCCTCGCGTAGCGACACTTCCAGCCCGCGTCCGATGTGGTTTTCATGGACGCAGTGCGCGGCGGTTATCACCCACTCGGGCGCGATCAGCGATCCACCGCAGACATGCTGTGCCGCCCAGGCGACCGGCGGCAATGTGCCCCGGGCAGGGGGGCGCCAGCGGTGCGGGTCGATCGAATAGCGGATCTGGACAAGGAACGGCGCGGCACCATCCTTGACCTTGAAGCCCAGCGACATGTTGCTGACCCTGACCCCGCCCGAGATGGCAGCAAAAGTACGCATCAGGCGCCGGTCGAGCGCTACTTCCTCTTCTTCGCCGCCGCCTTCCTGGGCATCGACCAATGTCGGCAAGTCGTCCTGGAACAGGAATTCGTCGTCGGCATCGTCTTCGTCATCATCGAAGGCCGGATCGCCGTCTTCGTCGATGATCTGGATCTGATCGGCGATCGCATCGTCGCCGGTCTCGACGTCGATCGCATCGTCGTCGTGGAAGGTGTCGATATAGTCGTATTCGGCCCCGGCATCGTCTTCGTCCTGGGCTGAAAGCGGGGCCTGCACGACCGCCGCGAGGATTGCGGCAGCGCCAAGGGCAAGGCGAGCACGGTTCATGGCAATTCTCCCCGACCCGCGCGCAGTAAGCGCTTTTGGGTGGTTCAAGTCAACCTATCGCTACCTGGGGTGGGCATTGCGGTAAACGTCCAGCAGCACTGCGGCATCGACCTTGGTGTAGATCTGGGTCGAACCCAGGCTGGCATGGCCGAGCAGTTCCTGCAGCGAGCGCAAGTCCGCGCCTGCGCCCAGCAGGTGGGTGGCGAAGGAATGGCGCAGCGCGTGCGGGGTGGCGCTGGGGGGCAGACCCAGGGCAGCCCGGGCGCGGGCCACGGCCTTTTGCACCATGCCCTGGCTGAGCGGGCCGCCCTTGGCCCCGCGAAACAGCGGCGTGGTCTTGTCGATCGGCCAGGGGCTTTTGGCGGCATAGTCCTCCACGGCCTGGCGCACGATCGGCAGCAACGGTACCACGCGCTGTTTGCCCCCCTTGCCGGTGACGGTGAGCACTTCGCCCAGCGGAAGCGCCGCGCCGGTCAGCGACAGCGCCTCGGCAATCCGCATACCGGCACCATAGAGCAGCATCAGCACCGCGCGGTCGCGGGCGCCGATCCAGAGCTCGCTGGCGTCTTCGTCCACCGCGATGGCCAGGTTGAGCGCTTCGTCGGGAGTGACCGGGCGGGGAATGCCTTTCTTGACTCGCGGCCCGCGCATCCGGGGCGGGGCGGGGTCGGCCATTCCGGCCTGTTCGCGGGCGAATTTGACGAAAGCTTTCAGTGCCGACAATTCGCGTGCGGCACTGGCATTGGTCAACCCCTCGGCGCGGCGACTGGCGAGCTGGTTGCGTAGCGCCGCAGCGTCGATCCGGGCGAGGACGGGCCAGCTTTCAAGATTGGTGGCATCGAGCAGTCGCGCTGCGGTGGCGACGTAAGCTCGAACGGTGTGGGGGGAGCGCCGGCGACTATCAGTTAGGTACGCGTGCCACAGTTCGAGGAGATCAGCGCGCTCGCTCATACTCTGCCTCCCCAACCCCGTTCATCCTGAGCTTGTCGAAGGACTGTCCTTAATCTGGCGGCAGTGCATGTCGCACGAAGAAAAGGACAGTGCTTCGACAAGCTCAGCATAGACGGGGCAAGGGGGGTACGCTCTGTCATGCCGATACGAGGCTTTCAGGAACCAGTTCGCTGAGCAGGCCATCAAGCAGCGGCATGCCCGCTTCGCTCACGCCAATCCGGCCACCACGCTGCCAGGTCAGGCCTTGTTCGGCATAGAAGGCCTGCTTGGCCGGATTGCACAGTTCCTCCGCCGAGAGGTCAAAGCGTGAAGACAACGCCGAAAGATTGATCCCTTCGGCCAGGCGCAGCCCCATCAGCATCGCCTCACTGGCTTGCTCGCGCGTCCCAAGCTGCCGCTCCTCGGAAATGCCATTGCCTTTGTCCGCGACGGCGGCGAGCCAGTTTTCAGGCTTCTTGTGCCGCACAGTCGCCATGCCGCTGCGCCGTCCGTGTGCGCCCGGACCGATCCCGGCATAGTCGTGATAGCGCCAGTAGGTCAGGTTGTGGCGGCTCTCCTCACCGGGGCGGGCGTGGTTGCTCACTTCGTAGGCGGGGAGGCCAGCGGCAGTGGTGATCTCGCGGGTGAGGGCGAACAGGTCGGC
>PNJT01000111.1 GCA_013822005.1 Novosphingobium sp.
TGAAATATCGACATATTCCTGCGCCATTCTTCCTTGCATTGAACCATAATAGACTCCGTCACGATGACCCAGAATGGTCGGGAAGTGCCCTAGGACTGCTCACTTACATCCGTTCGCATCGAGCGAAGTCGAGATGCCGCGCACTGGTGTCTCGACTTCGCTCGACACGAACGGGCGTGGAGCTATGCTTCGTGGTTTGACGCGATCCTAGCTCGCTGCCAGCGCCACCACTTCGCCGCCGCCTTCGCTGACCGCAGCGCGCGGGGCGAAGCGGCCATCGACTTGCGCGCCCTGTTCGATGGTCAGCGCGTCATAGTGGACGTCGCCGTGGATCCGGGCACTCTTGAGCACCACCAGTTCACGCACACTGATCGTGCCGCGCACCGTGCCGGCGAGGCGCGCCGATTCGGCTTTGACCGCGCCGACGATTTCGCCGCTTTCGCCCTGAACGAGCGAAGTGCACGAAACATCGCCTTCGACCCGTCCGTCGATATGCAGATCGGCCGAGGCCACGACATCGCCCTTGATCTTGATGTCTGCGCCGAAAACCGAAAACGTCGAATTGGCCATGGATCTACCCTGCGGTACCTGTGCCGACACCCGGGCCGGCTTTTTGCTGAACATTGGAAGCTGCCTCAAGGAAAGGACGCGGATTGACCGCCCGGTCGCCCACCCGGACTTCGAAGTGGAGGTGCGGCCCGGTCGAGCGGCCGGTGCTGCCGATCTTGCCGATCTGCTCGCCCGGCTGGACCCGCTTGCCCACCGTGGAGGTAAAGCCCGACATGTGGGCATAGCGCGTGACCAGGCCGTTGCCGTGGTCAATCTCAACCACATTGCCATAGCCCGAGCGCTGGCCGACAAAGTTGACCGTGCCCAGCGCTGCAGCATAGATCGGGGCACCGTGCGGGCCCTTGAAATCGAGCCCGGGGTGGAACTCGCCGCCGCCGCCGGTGAACGGGTTGGGGCGGAAGCCAAAGCCCGAGGAGATGTACTGGAAATCCGCCGGCAGGGCCTGCGGCAGCCCGGCCACGCTGCGTTCCAGCGCGTCCATCCGCGCCATCGACAGCGCGAAACGCTGGAAGCGCGGGTCGATCGAGCCATCGGCCGAAGTCGCCAGCATGTCGAGCGGACCACCCTGGGCGCTGCGATCATTGAGCGAAGCCAGCATCGCCTGCGGGTTGAGCCCCAGGCGGGCGAGCTTGGCCTCGGCCACCGCCGAGCGGCGATCTGCAAGGCGAGTGAGCCCTTCGATGTAAGCCAGCTGGCGGGCCTCGATCCGGGCCAGTTCGGCGGCTTGCGGCACAGCCATCGAGACCTTCTTGATTGTCTGCGCGGCTTCGGCGGTGCTGTCTGAAACGGTTTCGCCGGCCTTGGCGTCCTTGGGCAGCTCGCCCAGGATCGGCTGGGTCGTCTTCTCGATGAATTCCTGACGCCGCTTGAGGTCGTCGGCGACTTTGCCGATATCCTCGCCATAGGCGTTGAGGCGACCTTCAGAGCTGGCCACTTTGGCTTCGCGTTCCAGCAGCGAGGCGCGGTCGCGGTGCGAGAGGTAGCTCGAAATGGCCATCGTCGCCATGGTCAGGGCCCAGACCAGCAGCAGCGACACGACTACCCCGGCAGCGATCATCTGCGTACGCGACGAAATCTTGATGAAACGGACCTGGCCTTCGGATCGCATGAAAAATTCGCGATCCGGAAACCAGCCCCGCAGGCGGGCGGAAGCGCCGCCAACGGAATGATTTTTCAAGACGACCCCGAGTCCCTTATTTTCCCTCGTGGGGGCGGCTAGCAGGTTGGCAGGGTCAGCGCGAATCCGCAGTGGCATGGACTCGCCGAATCGAAAGACTCACGCGACGAGTCGTTTGGCGGCGACAGCGGTGCTTCTCGGTGACAAGCAGACGCGGCGGTGATAGGCGCTGGCGCGATGAATGCCGAACACTCTTCGATCGAAAGCGCCGAGGCCTTGGTCGAGCGCCTGGCCCGCGCCGGGCGTGCCGCGCAGCGGGTGCTCGCGCGGCTGAATTCCGCCGAAAAGAGCGCCGCGCTCCATGCCGCCGCGGCGTCATTGCGCGCTGCCGAAGCCGAAGTTCTGGCAGCCAATGCCCGCGATATGGCGGCAGGCGAGGCGGCCGGCCTGACCTCGGCCCTGCTCGACCGGCTGCGGCTCGATTCAGCGCGACTCGCCGGAATCGCCGCTGCGGTCGATCAGGTGGCCGACCTGCCCGATCCGGTCGGGCAAGTGATCGATGCATCGCAGCCCGCCAATGGCCTGGCGCTCAGCCGGGTGCGGATCCCGATCGGGCTGATCGCCATTGTCTATGAAAGCCGCCCCAATGTGACCGCCGATGCCGCTGCGCTGTGCGTCGCTTCGGGCAATGCAGTGCTGCTGCGCGGCGGCAGCGAGGCGGTTCACTCGAACCGGGCGATCCATGCGGCTTTGGTCCAGGGGCTTGAATCCGAAGGCATTCCGGCTGAGGCCGTGCAACTTGTTCCGACCCAGGACCGCGCCGCAGTAGGCGCCATGCTGACCGCTGCGGGGCTGATCGACATGATCGTGCCGCGCGGCGGCAAGAGCCTGGTCGCGCGGGTTCAGGCCGATGCCAGGGTTCCGGTGCTCGCCCACCTCGACGGGATCTGTCACACTTACATTCACGCCGCCGCTGACCCGGCCAAGGCCGAAGCAATCGCGCTCAATGCCAAGCTGCGCCGCACCGGGATCTGCGGGTCGATGGAGACTTTGCTGCTCGACGCGCAGTTTCCGGCCGGTCAGGTGGTTGTGTCGGCGCTGCTCGATGCGGGCTGCGAACTGCGCGGCGATCACCGCGCCTGCGCGCTCGACACCCGGATCGGACCCGCAAGCGCCGAGGACTGGGACACCGAATACCTCGATGCAATTCTTTCGGTTGCGGTGGTTGATGGGCTGGATTCAGCGCTGGATCATATCGCCCGGCACTCGTCGAACCACACCGACGCGATAGTCAGCCAGGACCAAGCGGCCTGCGAACGTTTCCTCGCCGAAGTCGATAGCGCGATCGTGATGGCCAATGCCTCGACCCAGTTCGCCGACGGCGGCGAATTTGGCCTCGGTGCCGAAATCGGCATCGCCACCGGTCGGCTCCATGCGCGCGGGCCGGTCGCGCTCGAAGGGCTGACCACTTACAAGTGGGTCGCGCGCGGCACCGGGCAGATCAGACCCTGAAGCGCATTGGTCTCTTGGGCGGGTCGTTCAACCCCGCGCATGGCGGGCACCGCCGGATCAGCCTGTTCGTGCTCGATGCGCTGGGGCTGGACGAGGTCTGGTGGTTGGTCTCGCCCGGCAATCCGCTCAAGCCCAAGGCCGGGATGGCACCCTTGGCGGCGCGAATCGCTTCGGCAGTGCGCCAGGCCAAGGGCGCGCGGATCCGCCCGACCGCGATCGAGCGCGAGCTCGGCACGCGCTACACCGTCGATACATTGGCAAAGCTCACCAGGCGCTATCCGAAACATCGTTTCGTCTGGCTGATGGGCAGCGACAATCTCGCCCAGTTTCACCGCTGGAAGGACTGGCGCAGCATTGCCCGCGCCATGCCGATTGCGGTTATCGCGCGTCCGGGCTATGATGGCGCTGCCTGCGCGAGCCCCGCGCGGGCCTGGCTTGGCCGATACCGGCGGTCCGCAGCCATGTTGAGTCACCGGACAGGATGGAGCGCACCCGCGCTGATAGAACTGCGTTTCGATCCCGATCCGCGCTCGGCGACAGCCATTCGCCGCGCCGATCCTGACTGGGCCGCGCGCTTTGCTGGCAAAGTCTTGCGCGATCCCCTGACGCACCATCCGGTTGGTTCCGACATTCCATGATTGTCCTAATCGCCCCATACAGGAGCAGTTTCCGCTTACATGACGCCTGAACCCGCCAATATGGCCCAACCCGATCCCGCCGCAACGGCCCCCGGTGCTGCTGGCACCCCCGCTCCGCTTCCTGCTTCCGAACCCGGTTCGCTCCACGAACTGGTGCTGAAGTCGCTCGACGACGATCAGGCGCAGGAGCTTGTCTCGATCCCGCTTGAAGGCAAAAGTTCAATCGCCGATCACATGGTGATCGCCTCGGGCCGCTCGACCCGTCAGGTCGCGGCCATGGCCCAGAAGCTGGCCGAGCGGATCAAGCACGGCGGCTTTGGCCATGTCCGGATCGAAGGCCTGCCCGCTGCCGACTGGGTGCTGGTCGATGCCGGCGACGTGGTGATCCACCTGTTCCGCCCCGAAGTGCGCAGCTTCTACAACCTGGAACGGATGTGGGCGTTCGGGGACAGCGCTGGCGCGGCCTGATTTCATTCATCACGCGAAGACGCGAAGACGCGAAGAGGTCGGGCTTTGCGGCGTAGCCGTTTTGCCAATCTGGATCGCGTTTTGTGGAGCAGTGTCAGTGAGACTATTTGCCTGCGGCGCCAAACAAGATCTTCGCGCCTTCGCGTCTTCGCGCGATGAATTCCCCTCGCCCGATGGCAAAAGCAACCGATGCAATTGCACATCATAGCCCGAGGCAAGATCGCCCGCTCACCCGAAGCCGAGCTGGTCGCGCGCTATGCCAAGCGGATCGCCTGGCCGCTCAAACTGACCGAACTGCCCGATCTGGGCGGCACCGTGCCCGAAGCTCCCGCGCAAAGTCGCACCGTGCTGCTCGACGAACGCGGCAAGCAGCTTTCGTCGGAAGAATTTGCCGCCATCCTCGGCAAGTGGCGCGATGAGGGCGTGCGTGAAGCGCGGTTCCTGATTGGCGCGGCCGACGGGCATGGCCAGACGGCGCGCGACCATGCCGATCTGCTCATCGCATTCGGGGCAATGACCTCGCCGCATCTGATGGCCCGCGCCATGCTGGCCGAACAATTGTACCGCGCCACCAGCATTCTGGCTGGTCATCCCTACCATCGTTCGGGATAAGGGGCCGCGATGAGATTGCGCTGGCCCTTGCTGATTGCCCCGCTGGCCGGACTGAGCCTGGTTGCACCGGGTGCGGCCCAGCAAGGCGGCATGCCGATCGAAACGTCGGAGGATGCCCAGGCCGCGCTCACCCGCGCGCAGCAGCAGGGCGCCGAGGCGCGCAGCCGGGCCGAGCGACTCGAACGCGATGCCGCGGCGGCCACCGCTGAGGCTGACCGCACCGCGCAGCAAGCCGCTGCGCTGGCCGCCCGCGTCCAGGAAGCCGAGGCCCGGATTGCTGCCAATACCGCCCAGATCCGCCTGATCGAGCACGAACAGGCGGTGCTCAATGCCGAACTGGCCGAAAAGCAGCGCCCGCTGATCGAACTGACCGCCGCGCTCCAGCGGCTCTCGCGCCGCCCGCCGCTGCTCTCGCTGTTGCGGCCGGGATCGCTCAACGAAACGGTCTATCTGCGCGCGGTCCTCGATACGATGCTGCCCGAAGTGGCGCGGCGGACCGCTGGCCTCAGGCAAGCGATCGAACGCGGCAAGGCGCTGCAGGAAAAGGCCCGCCAGGCCAATGCCAAAATGCGCGCGGGCCAGACCGAACTGACCCGTCGGCGCGGCGAACTGGCCGCGCTTGAGGCCCGCCAGCGGCTGGCCTCGCGTGCCGCCAGCGCTTCGGCCGACCGCGAGAGCGAACGCGCACTGGCGCTGGCCGAAGAGGCACGTGACCTGTCCGGGCTGGTGGTCGATCTGGCCAAGGCCGGGGCAATGCGCGAACAACTCGCCGCCTTGCCGGGCCCGGTGCTGCGCCCGGCCCAGCCGCTCAATGCCCCGGCCCCCGCGCCCGATGGCACCGCGCCAGTGCCAGTCGGCGCTCCGGCCCGCTACCTGCTGCCCGCCGCCGGACGGCTGGTCGCCGGATTTGGCGAGACGCGGCCCGGCCAGCCGCAATCGCGCGGGCTTTCGATTTTGCTGGGCGGCGGGGCGCAAGTGTGGCTCCGGCTGCGGGACGCGTGGCATTTGCCGGGCCATACAAGGGCTATGGTCTGATCGCGATCATTGAACATGGCGGCGGCTGGACCTCCTTGGTCACAGGCCTTGCCGAACTCGATTGCCGGGTTGGCGACAATCTGGTGGCCGGGGCTTCGCTGGGGCGGATGGGGCCGGGCCGCCCGGTGCTGGGCTTTGAGCTGCGCCGCGCGGGTCAACCACTCAATCCGCTCGATTTCGTGCGCTGATCACTGACCATCTGGTGTTAAGATTCCTGGCGCGATAAGAGGCGCAACAGATTTGCGAAGAGGCTGCTGAGCGATGAAGACTGTTTCCCTGCTGCGTTCCGCCCTGCTGCTTGGCGCGGTATCGCTGATCCCGGCGACCACTGCGGGCCTTGCCGCGGTCGATGGCCGCTCGTCCCAGCAGTTTGAGCGGCTCGCGCTGGTCCATGCCTGGCTCCAGGCCTATTATGTCGAAGCGCCCGAGGGCAACAAGCTCGAAGACGGCGCGATCGAGGGCATGCTGAACTCGCTCGATCCGCATTCCTCCTACCTTTCAGGCGCCTCGATCCAGCGGCTCAACACCATGATCGACGGTGAGTACCAGGGGCTGGGGCTGTCGGTGGTGATGGACGACGGCGCGGTCAAGGTGATCTCGCCGATGCGCGGCAGCCCGGCCGAAGCGGCCGGGATCAAGGCCGGCGATTACATCACCCATATCGAGGGCAAGCTGTTCTACGGCGGCGAACTGGACGATGCCGTGGCGCAGATGCGCGGGCCGGCCGGCACCAAGATCCGCCTGACGATCTTCCGTTCGGGGCGCGAAGGGCCGTTCGATGTCACCGTGACCCGCGGCGTGATCAAGCTTGAACCGGTGACCTGGGAACTCAAGGACAATGTCGGGGTCGTCACCGTCAACGAATTCGGCAAGGATGTGGGCGAAAATGTCCGCAAGGCGGTTGAAGACCTGCGCGGCAAGGCGGGCGGCAAGCTCGAAGGGCTGGTGCTTGACCTGCGGCAGAACCCGGGCGGCGAACTGGACGAGGCCGTGGCGCTGTCCGACCTGTTCCTGTCCAAGGGGGATATCGTTTCGCAGCGCGGTCGCAACAAGCGCGAAGACCAGTACTACCGCGCCGAATCGATGTTCCCGGGCGATGTCGCCAGGGGTCTGCCGCTGATCGTGCTGATCGACGTCGGCTCGGCCTCGGCCTCGGAAATCGTCGCCGGGGCGCTGCAGGATCACCGCCGCGCGCTGATCATGGGTGAACGCAGCTTCGGCAAGGGCTCGGTCCAGTCGCTGTTCTACTTCGATCGCTCGCGCACCAGCGGGGTCAAGTTCACCACCGCGCGCTATTACACGCCCTCGGGCCGCTCGGTGCAGGAAGGCGGGATCGATCCCGATATCCGCGTGCCGCAGCTCAGCGATCCCGACGCCGCGCGCCGCAACGAGCTGGCCGCGCGCGAAAGCGATCTGCGCCGCCACCTGGTCAACGAAGCGGCGATGGATGACAAGAAGCTGGAAAGCGATCGGCAACCCGATCCCCATTTCAAGGATACGCCCGATAGCCTCAAGGCCAAGGGGATCAAGGACTTCCAGCTGTACTACGCAGTCCAGACAGTGCGCCGCACCGCCGGGGTCAAGCGCAAGTGAGCCTGCTTCCCACTGGACCCGCCGCCGCGCGCGCCGCCCTGCTGCTGGCTTTTGCGGTTCCCGCCGCGCTGCTGGGCGGGGCCTATATCAGCCAGTATGTTTTTGGCCTGTACCCGTGCGAGATGTGCTGGTGGCAGCGTTACGCGCTTTTCGCCGCCTTGGCCTGCGCCGCGCTGGCGCTGGTCCGCCCCCCGGCCGAGCTGCTGGTCCGACTGGCCGCATTGGCGATCCTGATCGGCGGCCTGATCGGGGGCTATCATGCCGGGATCGAATACGGCTGGTGGGCCGGCTTCACCGCCTGCACCAGCGCGGTCGATACGAGCGGCGATCCGCTCAAGGCGATCCTCGACGCCCCGGTCATTCGCTGCGATGTGGCTCCGTGGGACTTGCTGGGCATCTCGCTGGCCGGGTTCAATTTCCTGATTTCGGTTCCTGCTGCCCTGCTGGTCTTCGTGCTGCAGGGCCGCAGCACGGAAGGTGCGTCATGAGCAAGAGTGCCACCGAACGGATGCTGCGGGTTGATCAGGCCGGTGAATATGGCGCGACCCGGATCTATGCCGGACAGCTGGCGGTGATGGGCGACCGCGCGCCCTTTTCGGGCGAGATCCGCCACATGGCCGAGCAGGAAGCCGAACACCGCGCCAAGTTCGACGCGCTGATCGCGGCGCGCGGCGTGCGGCCTACCGCGCTGCAACCGTTCTGGCATGTCGCGGGCTTTGCGCTGGGCGCGGCGACCGCGCTGATCGGGCCCAAGGCGGCGATGGCCTGCACCGCCGCGGTCGAAGAAGAGATCGATCGGCACTATACCCAGCAGCTCGATGAACTGGGGACCAGCGACCCCGAACTGTCGGGCATGATCGAAGAGTTTCGCGAGGACGAACGCGCCCACCGCGACACCGCGCTGGCGGCCGGAGCCGAGCAGGCCCCGGCCTATCCGCTGCTGGCGGGCGCGATCCGGCTGGGCTGCCGCGTGGCGATCCGGCTCGC
>PNJT01000112.1 GCA_013822005.1 Novosphingobium sp.
CCGGGATGCGGCATGCCCTTGGGTTTGCTGCCGGCGCTGTAGGCCGCGATCCGGCCCTGTCCCAAAAGTCCGAACAAGGCTTCGCCCAGGATCGAGCGCGCGGAATTGCCGGTGCACAGCACCAGCACCGTAGCGACTTGGACCATCGCTCAGCAGCAGCCGCTCGTGATCGGTGCCGGTGCGGCCACCTTGGGCGCGCAGCAGGCATTCGCGGCGGCATTGTCCGATGCCAGCACAGCGAAATCGGGGCCGTTGCCATAGTCGGTGCTGTCGCCCATGGTCAGGAAGGCTTCCCAGACCACGCCATCGGGATCGGCGATCCAGCTCTTTTCCGACCTGGCATAACAGCAAGTGGTCGCGCCTTCCTCCAGCACCGGGCGGTCGGCGGCGGTCAGGCGGCCATAGACTTCCTTGAGCTCGGTCTGGTCCTCAACCTGGAGGCCCAGGTGCTCGACGCCCTTGGTGGCACCGTCCTTCTGCGAGATCGCGAAGTTGATGCGCGGATCCTCAAGCATCCATTTGGCATAGTCGCTCTTGGTCACGCTGGGGGCCTGGCCGAACAGGCCCGAATAGAACGCGATCGAGGCGTCGAGGCTTTCGACCCCGACATGAACGTGGAACCGCTTCATGAGGCAATCCTTTCGTCGTTGCACGGCGCTGCGGCGGAGCACGCGGCCCCGGCGCAGCAGTTTTCGGTGAGGTAGGCGAGCAGCGCGTTCATTGCGCCAAACTGGGCGGCATAGATGACCCTGCGGCTCTGGCGGTGCTGGCTGACCAGCCCGGCATTGCCGAGCTGGGCCAGGTGAAAGCTCATCGAACTGGGCGGAACACCCAAGGCTTCGGCCAAGGCCCCGGCCGGAAGGCCCTCAGGACCGGCCTGGACCAGCAGGCGGAACGCGGCGAGCCGATGCTCCTGCGCCAGCGCGCCGAGCGCGCGGATCGTCTGGTCGGCTTGCATCGCATTCCCCAATGATTCGATATTTATCGAAATATCGAATCATTGGTTTGAATGTCAAGAGACAATACTTAACAAACATCCACTCAACCCGTCATGCTGAACTTGTTTCAGCATCCATCGTGCCGCAACGCCCTGCCGTTTGAGGAAGACCCAAACCGCGCGGTTTGGTGGCCCAACTGCACTTCGGTCAGCGACGAGAGATGGACCCTGAAACAAGTTCAGGGTGACGATAATGGTGAAGATGGTGCTGGTTTCAGCACGTCACGGATCGACGAACAGCCCCTTGCGCTTCTCCATCTGGCTCATCACCGCCTCGATCTGGTTCTTGGTGCCGATCAGCGCTTGCTGTTCGACACTTTCGGCCATCAGGATCTCGTCCACCGCGGCGTGGAGGTAGGCATTGAACAGCCGCTTGGCGGCGCGTTCGGCGTGGGGGTTGCGTTCGGCAATCTCGGCGGCGATGGCAGTGGCGCGGGCCAGCGGGTTTGGATCGACGATGGTGGCGAAGCCGTATTCGTGGGCCTGGGCACCAGTGAACTCGCGGTTGGTATAGGTCAGCTCGCGCAAGCAATCGTCGCGCACCACGCCACGCCACAGCGCATAGCCGGCCATGTCGGGCACCAGGCCCCATTTCATTTCCATCACCGCCAGCCGCGCATCGGGGGCGACCACGCGGATGTCCGCGCCGCTTGCCACTTGCAGCCCGCCGCCAAAGCAGACCCCGTGGACCGCAGCGATCACCGGGACCGGCAGCTTGCGCCACAGCATCGCGACTTGCTGCGGCAAATTGGCATTGCCGTGGGTTCGGTCGGTCAACGGCGCGCGGTCATGCCGGGCGGTATTGGCCATGCTGGTCAGATCGAGCCCGGCGCAGAAGCTGCGCCCCTCGCCTGCGAGGACCACGCAGCGCAGGCCTTTCAGGTCGTGCAGCACATGCCCGGCATCGAGCAGCGCGGCGAACATGTCAGGATCGAGCGCGTTCATCTTGTCGGCGCGGACCAGGCGAACCTGGGCGACACCGTCGTCGCCCATGGCGATGCGGACCCGGTCGGACGGATTGACGGTGTATTCCATGGCGGTGCGTCCTTGTGGCGATCAGAATGCAAGCTGTTCCTTGCCCATCCTGAGATAGCCGTCCAGCGCCAAATTGCCGTCCAGCGGCAAGGCCGGGCGCGATCCGACCGCGAGCAAGCGGTACGAACCGTCCGGCAAGGTTTCGACCAGTCCGTCAACCCCGGAGGTACGCAGCTTGGCACGCAGGCGGCTGACATGGACCGCCAGGCTGTTGGTCTCGGGCCGGAACGACAATCGCCAGACATCGTAGAGCAGCTCGTTCGCGCTGACCGCTTCGCCAGGCGTCTCGGCCAGCCGCCACAGCAGCGCAAATTCGCGCGGGTGCAGCCCCACCGCGCGCCCCGCGACATAGGCCTCGCGCGCGAGCAGGTCGAGCTTGATCGCGCCGTGGAGCCGATAGCGCGGCAGCGACTGGGCGAGCTGCTCCAGCCGCAGCACCCGCGCCTCGATCTCATCCAGCGAGGGCCCGCAGCCCAGCGCATCGCCGAACCCCAGCCGCAGCATCCGGGTGCGTTCGCTCGATTCGTCAACCTCGAGCATCATCATCCACTTGCGCTGTGCCGGATTGGCAGAGGCCAGGCTGAGCCACTGCGCCAGCGGCAGGTTGTGCGGCAGGCCCAGCAGCGCGTGACCCTCAAACGGCGAAGTCGATCGCGAATCGCTCAGCAGCCGCCAGCCCAACCGTCGAAGGTCATAGGCGGCAGGGATCGGTTCAGCCGAAAACCAGCGAAACAGCCGCACAAAGCCCTCTCAAGGAGATCGCAAGTCAGCCTTGCCCCCTGGTCACTGGCTGCACAATTCCGGCGATACGCGCAATAGGGGATACAACGCGCCGCAGAGTCACAGATTCAGCGCCGCTCAGGCCGCGGAACTGTTCACACCCATGCTTTGCAAATAGCGGCGAACATTGCGTGCAGCCTGGCGCAATCTTTGTTCGTTCTCGACCAATGCGATCCGCACGTAACCTTCGCCTTCCTCGCCGTAACCGACCCCCGGGGCGACCGCGACTTCAGCATGGGTCAGCAACTGCTTGGCGAATTCCAGGCTGCCCATGTCCTTGAGCGCGGGCGGCAGCGGGGCCCAGGCGAACATCGAGGCCTTGGGGCTGGGAATTTCCCACCCGGCGCGGCCGAAGCTTTCAACCAGCACATCGCGGCGCTTTTGATAAAGCACGCGGTTGGCCTCAACGATATCCTGCGGGCCGTTGAGCGCGGCGCAGGTCGCGGCCTGGATCGGGGTGAAGGCGCCGTAATCGAGGTAGCTCTTGACCCGCTTCAGCGCCGCGATCAGCCGCTGGTTGCCGACCGCGAAGCCGACCCGCCAGCCGGCCATCGAAAAGGTCTTCGACATCGAAGTGAACTCCACCGCGACATCCTTGGCACCGGGCACCTGCAGGATCGAGGGCGTAGGGCTGCCGTCGTAATAGAGTTCGGAATAGGCCAGGTCCGAAAGCACCCAGATCTTGTTCTCTTTCGCCCAGGCGACCAGCCGCTCGTAAAAGGCGAGGTCAACCGTCTCGGCGGTGGGGTTGGACGGGTAGTTGACGATCAGGATCGAAGGGCGCGGCACGGTGAAGGCCATCGCCCGGTCCAGCGCGCGCCAGTAATTCTCATCCGGGGTGGTCGGGACCGAACGGATCGTCGCGCCCGCGATGATGAAGCCGAAGGTATGGATCGGGTAGCTGGGGTTGGGCGCCAAGACCACGTCGCCCGGCCCGGTAATCGCGGTGGCAAGGCTGGCGAGGCCCTCTTTGGACCCCATCGTCATCACCACTTCGCTCTCGGGATCGAGCTCCACGTCGAAGCGGCGGCCATAGTAATTGGCCTGCGCCTTGCGCACGCCGGGAATGCCGGAGCTTGCCGAATAGCCATGCGCGTCGGGCTTTTGCGCGACCTCGCACAGCTTGTCGATCACGTGTTGCGGCGGCGGCAGGTCGGGGTTGCCCATGCCCAGGTCGATGATGTCCTGACCCGCGGCGCGTGCCGCAGCCCGCATGCCGTTGACTTCGGCGATGACATAGGGCGGCAGTCGCTTGATGCGGTAGAATTCCTCGGACATCGGACCTTTCCAGGGTTACGGGCACCGGCGCGGTGTCGGGGTCTTATCGGGGAAAGGTGCCGCCAGCGCCAGTGGGTTTTGTGTGCAGCTGCACAACAAGCCTCGCGATTGCCGCGCCAAACGGCTATGAAGGCGCGCGAAGGAGCCTTTCGATGAGCGACCAGACGGCCCCAAGTGGCAGTAGCGGCGGCAGTGCCGGCGATATCCTTGCCGCGATGATGCAGACCCCGCAGCAGCTGTTCACCCAGTTCATGCCAGACGGCACGGCCTCGGGCGACATGGCGCAGTGGACCGAAGTCGCGCAACGCATGCAGGCACTTTGGGCCCAGTTCCAGCAGGAACAGGCCGCCACCGCCGCAGGCGAGCTGCCGATGCTGCTGGCCGATCCGGGCAATTTTTCCGGGATCATGCAGGGCTGGCTGAAAATGCTGCCGCTGACCCAGCCTGAAAGCCAGAAGCGCTTCTGGGAGGAAAGCCTGGAGCTGTGGCAAGGCGTGCTGGGCCAGTACGGCATCGGCCCCAAGGCCGGTGAAGCCGCCAGCAGCGAACCGCAGTTACCGCGCAAGGACCGCCGCTTTGCCGATCCCAAATGGCGCTCGCAGCCATTCTATGCCCTGGTCCACCAGACCTACCTGCTGCTGGCCGAACAAGTCATGGCCATGGCGGAGAGCGCCCAGCCTGGCGACCCGGCCAAGGCCGAGCAGCTCAAGTTCGCCGCGCGCACGCTGGTCGAAATGCTCAGCCCGGCGCATTTCCCGCTGACCAATCCGCTGGTGGTCGAAAAGACCCTGGCGACGCGCGGCGAGAACCTGGTCAAGGGCATGGAGCATCTGCTGACCGACCTGCGGCAGGGCCAGCTGACCCATGTCGATCCGCAGGCCTTCCGCGTGGGCGAGAATATCGCCACCACTCCCGGCAAGGTGGTGCACGAAACCCCCCTCTATCAGCTGGTCCAGTACAGCCCGACGACCGACAATGTGCTGGAAGTGCCCCTGGTGATCTTCCCGCCGTGGATCAACCGCTTCTACATCCTCGACCTGTCCCCACAGAAAAGCTTCATCCGCTGGGCGGTGGAACAGGGGCTGACCGTGTTCGTGGTCTCGTGGAAATCGGCCGACGCAAGCATGGCAGAGCTCGTCTGGGACGATTACATCCGCGCCCAGTTGGGTGCGATCGACCATGTTCGCGAGCGGCTGGGGGTCAAGAGCGTCCACACCATCGGCTATTGCGTCGCTGGAACCACATTGGCCGCGACGCTGGCGGTGCTGGCCCGGCGCGGCGAGGCGGACAAGGTCAAGAGCGCGACCTTCTTCACCGCGCAGGTCGATTTCGAAGCAGCCGGTGAGCTCAAGGTGTTCATCGACGACCAGCAGCTTGAGGTGCTGGAAAAGCTCTCGGCCGAAAAGGGCTATCTCGATGGCCGCTACATGGCCTTCACGTTCAACCTGCTGCGCGGCAATGACCTGATCTGGAACTACGTGGTCAAGAACTACCTCCTGGGCGAGGACTATCCGGCCTTCGACCTGCTGCACTGGAACGGCGATGTCACCAACCTGCCGGCCAGGTGGCACATGGACTATCTGAAGGACCTCTACCGCGACAACAGGCTGGTGCAGCCCGACAGCCTCAGTGCCGATGGCACCCCGATCGATCTGACCCGGATCCAGACCCCGGCCTATGTGCAGGCGGGCCGCGAGGACCATATCGCCCCGGTCGCCAGCGTCTGGAAGATCATGGACCACTTGCGCGGTCCCAAGACTTTCCTGCTGGCCGGATCGGGCCATATTGCCGGGGTGGTCAATCCCCCGTCGGCCAAGAAGTACCAGTACTGGACCAATGCCGCGCCGGTACAAAGCCTCGACGAATTCATCGCCGGGGCGAGCGAAACCCCGGGCAGCTGGTGGCCGCACTGGATCGAGTGGATCCGCAGCCAGGATCACGCCGAAGTGCCCGTCACAGGCAAGCGCGTGCCCGGCGGAAAGGGCGATTCGGTGATCGAGGACGCCCCCGGACGCTACGTGAAATCGCGGTAAGTGGCGGATTTCACGGCATAATGAAATTTATGCTGCACTGCACAAAAACCTCTTGACTTCGCAAGTGCAATAACTATTTTGTGCACTGCAACATGAGCCGGCACCGCGCTGGTTCTGTCAAAAGGATTTGTGACGATGGCAAGTGCCCCCGAAGCGAAGATCGATGCTGCTGCCGAGAAGGCCTATGCCGAAGCGGCTGCCAAGGTTGAAGTGAAGACCGCGCCCAAGGCCGAAGCTCCCAAGGCCGAAGCCCCCAAGGCTGAAGTCAAGGTTGCGCCCAAGAAGGCTGCCCCCAAGGCCGCCGCCAAGAAGCCGGTTGCTGCCAAGAAGGCCGCCGCCCCCAAGAAGGTCGTGAAGAAGGTTGCTGCCGCCAAGGCCGCCGCCAAGGCCCCGACCGCAACCAAGCTCAAGGACACCATCATGACCAAGACCCAGAACGTCGCTGAAGATTTCACCGCCAAGCTCAAGGAAGTTGCCACCGAAGCGCAGACCCGCGCCAAGGACGCTTTCGAAAAGGGCCAGACCTACGCCGCTGAAGGCGTCGAATTCACCAAGGGCAACGTCGAAGCCCTGGTCGAGTCGGGCAAGATCCTGGCCGCCGGCCTGCAGGACATGGGCAAGGAATACGTTGCCGAAGGCAAGACCGCGCTCGAAACCGTGACCGCCGACGTCAAGGAACTGGCCCAGGTCAAGTCGCCGGCCGACTTCTTCAAGCTGCAGGGTGAAATCCTGCGCCGCAACTTCGACGCCGCGGTTGCTTCGACCTCGAAGCACTCGGAAATGGCCCTGAAGCTGGCGAACGACGCATTCGCGCCGATCTCGACCCGCGTCAGCCTGGCCGTCGAAAAGGTCAAGCAGGCCGCCTAAGAACGGCCGTTCCTCGCGGGCGCGGCGTCCCCCCTCTCCCCGCCGCTTCCCGCGAGCCCAATTCGGGCCGGACAGCTCCAAAGCTGTCCGGCCCGTTCGGTTTTCCGGACAAGAACACTTGTTCTTTACCCACTGAGTGGGATAATTTGGTTCGATGCACAGCAAACTGGCCATGACCGATCTGACGATCCGCGCCTCCGACGAAGGCGACGACGATTCCGGCGGCGGCAAAGATTCAGGGGACCAGCTGGGCGTCGCCACCAAGACCCGCGCCAAGCCCAAGAAGCCCAGCCAGTTTAAGGTGCTGATGCTCAACGACGACTACACCCCGATGGAATTCGTGGTGATCGTGCTCAAGCGGTTCTTCCAGATGGACATGGAACAGGCCACCCGTGTGATGCTCCACGTCCACCAGCGCGGCGTCGGCGTGTGCGGAATATTCCCATACGAGATCGCCGAAACCAAGGTGAACCAGGTGATGGACTTCGCCAAACAGAACCAGCACCCGCTGCAATGCACGCTGGAAAAGGCTTGATTTTTGGGGTGCATTGATCGCTGCGGCGATCACGGACCCACCCCCTCTACCCAAACCCCCTCGTCGCCCCGTGCCTGACACGGGGCGACGGAGAGGGGAGCATTGGCAAGGTTGGACTTCCGCTGACCCCAACTGGCGAGCCTGACCAGTCTGCCCGAGCACGAACCGATTGCGGATCGTGGCCATTTGGCCCAATGATCCAATAAAGGAAAATAAAATGGGCAGAGAGACTACCAATCGTGTATTGCCTGAAGAGGACAAACTGCTTCTATTGCAACTAATCGAGCAAATCGGCCAGGTTGCCGAAGGACTCGAAAAGCTGCAAGGAACTGACAAGGACATTCCCCGCCCACCCAGCAGTGAAAGTGTCTTCCGGTCTGAAGAATCTACTGTTGGTCTCTTGGGAATACCAATAGTTGAGCCAGAGAGAAGAACCCGATCCAGTAGACCGCCGTTGCCCGAGCCGCGTCTTGTGCGGCAGATCATTTCCCAGCGCCGTCATCGCGACCGGTTCTTTGATCACCCCATATTTGCCGATCCCGCTTGGGACATGCTGCTTGATCTGACAGCGGCTCGAGCGGAGCATGTGCGCGTATCGGTCACGTCGCTGTGCATCGCCTCGGGTGTACCGCAAGCAACGGCACTCAGGTGGATCGGTCAGTTGATCGATGCCGGTCTGTTCCAGCGCATCGAAGACGATGTTGACCGCCGTCGCACTTTCATCGAACTGACCGACAAGGCTGCCGGAGCAATTTCGCGCTATTTCGCCAGTCTTGGCAATAGCGCCTCGGTTCAGGTTTAGGGCACTTCCCGACCATTCTGGGTCATCGTGATTGGGCCAGGAAGGCCGCTGGCAGCGTTGCGGCTCTTGCAGGGGCAACCAGCCCCTGCCGCGCGCCGCGCCTCGCCAGCGG
>PNJT01000113.1 GCA_013822005.1 Novosphingobium sp.
CTTACAGACATATCGGAATGATAATATATATTATGTTAAATTGAAACGAGCCGGAAAGGGCTCCTCACGGCCGAACGCGGTCGAACAGCAGCGCCAGAACGGAGATCAAGGCGATCCAGAGCAAGGCCATCTGGAACTGCGTTGACCGGCTCCAACCCGCCGCCCGTGCATCGGCCCGGTAGCCGCGCCAGTTGAGCACCAGCCAACCCAGCGACGCGATCAGCGAAACCACAGCGGCAGTTGTCAGCATGCCGAAACCTCCAATCCATCATAGGCCACCAGCACATGCGGCGGCACTTCGCTTTGCAAAGTGGCATAATCGAGGCTCTTGTCGAGATGCGTCAGCACCCCCTTGCGCGCCCGGCAGGCCTCGATCAGCTCGAGCGCCATGGCCAGATGCGCATGGGTTGGATGCGGATCGCGGCGCAGGCAATCGCTGACCAGCACATCGACGCCGTCGAACAGATCGACCATTTCGCGCGTAATCGCACTGAAGTCTGTCGCGTAAGCGATAGATTTACCGTCATAATCGAATCGATACCCGGTCGTTTCAGACGGTCCATGCGGCATCTGGCAATGGCGCACGCCAAACCCGGCGCACATCCGCATCCGGTCCAGCGTATCGAGCTCGATCACGGTCGGATAGCCGTGCTGCCCGGCAAAGACATAGCCGAACCGCGCGCGCAGGATCCGGGCGATCTCGCTTTGCGCAAAGCCCGGAATCGGTCCGGCACGGCCATAACGGAGCACACGCAGGTCATCGATCCCGTGGCAGTGATCGGCATGTTCATGGGTCCAGAACACCGCATCGATCCGGTCAATTTCGTTGGTGAGCAGCTGCGCGCGCAAGTCGGTCGAGGTATCGACCAAGAGCCGCTTGCCTTCGTCGTTCTCGACCATGATCGAGACGCGCGAACGGCGGTTTTTGGGCTCATCGGGATCGCATTGGCCCCAATCGTTGCCGACCCTGGGAACCCCTGTCGATGTACCGCAACCCAGGATCAGGACTTTCACAGGCCCGCTTTCCCGAACAGCCGCGCGAAGTTGCGGGTCGTGGTTTCGGCCAAGGCCTCGGGCGAAACACCGCGCAAGCCAGCCACAAACCGCGCGGTATCGGCGGTAAAGGCCGGCTCGCAGACTCTCCCGCGGTGCGGCACCGGGGCCAGGAACGGCGCGTCGGTTTCGACCAGGATCCGATCTTCGGGCAGTTCTGCGGCAATCGCCTGCAAGTCCTTGGCGTTCTTGAAAGTCACAATCCCCGAAAACGAGATCGTCAGCCCCAGATCGAGCACCTTGCGGGCAAAGTCGGCTGAGGCGGTGAAGCAATGGATCAAGGCCGGATAGGCCCCCTGCTCCATTTCCTCGGCCAGGATCGCGGCGGTATCGCCCTCGGCGTCGCGGGTGTGGATGATGATCGGCAGGCCGGTTTCGCGCGCGACCGAAATATGCCGCCGGAACAGGGCTTTCTGCGTCTGACGCTCGGAATGGTCGTAATAGTAGTCAAGCCCCGTCTCGCCGATCGCGATCACCCGCGGATGCGCGGCCACTTCGAGCAGGGCACCCTCACCCATATCGGCATGGCCATCGGCCTCGTGCGGGTGGATCCCGACCGAGGCCCAGACATCGGCCTCGCGTTCTGCCGTACCGATCACCTGACCCCACTCACGCTGGCGGGTCGAAATCGACAGAAAACCGCCGATCCCGACCGCGCGGGCACGGGCCAGCACGCCCTGCTGGTCCTCGACCAGGCCCTTGTATTCCAGGTGGCAGTGCGAATCGATCAGCATCAGGCCAAGTCTTCGGCCGGCAACTCAAGGCGTGGGAAAGCGGGAGTCGGAGAAATGATTCTGTGCTGCCTGCTATGAGCAGCAGCCATCCAACTCAGATCCCAAATGTGCCAGCAACCATTTAAGTTCAGGCGATAAGTTCGATCAGCTTTGCTGCCTAGGAGATCAAGAACCTTCTCAGCTGCACTCGGTGCGAATGGCAACAATGCCAGCGATAGATCGTGAATCGCGCAGCAGAGAACCGAGAGCACCTCTCTCATTCTCTCAGGGTCAGTCTTCTTGAGCGTCCAAGGAGCTTGAGCGTCAACGTATGCATTTGCGGCGAAAACCGCCTGCATCCACTCTTGAAGAGCCCGGTCGATATTCAGCAGGTCCATTTCGATGAGGAACTGGCTCAAATTTAGCTCAACCGCGCCGAGAAACTCTCGATCGACCAGTGCCATGGTCGCTTCGGTGTCAACCAAGGGCAACTCGCCATCGAGATTTTTTGCGATGAAACTCAAGATACGTTGCGCCAAATTGCCAAAGCTGTTCGACAGTTCAGCATTTGCCCGCATTACAATCGTTTCGGGTGAATAGCTGCCATCCTGCCCGAAAGCCACTTCGCGCATCAGGAAATACCGCAGCACGTCCACACCGAACCGCTCGGCCAGTTCCATCGGGTCGGTGACATTACCCAGGCTCTTCGATTCCTTCTGCCCGCGATTGAGCAGGAAACCGTGGCTGAACACGTGTTCGGGGATCGCAATCCCGGCGCTCCACAGGAAGGCCGGCCAGTAGATCGTGTGGAAGCGCGTGATGTCTTTGCCGATCAGGTGCAGATCGGCCGGCCAGTACTTCGCGAAATCACCCTGTTCGTCCGGAAAATCGAGGCCGGTGATATAGTTGGTCAGGGCATCGACCCAGACGTACATCACGTGCCGGGAATCTTTAGAGGCGCCGCTGCCAGGCACCTTGACCCCCCAGTCAAAACTGGTGCGGCTGACCGACAGATCGCGCAGGCCGCCCTCAACGAAGCGCATGATCTCGTTGCGGCGGCTTTCCGGGCGGATGAAGTCGGGCTGCTCGCTGTAGAGCTTCAGCAGCGGTTCCGCATACTTGGACAGGCGGAAAAACCACGATTCCTCAACGGTCCACTCCACCGGAGTGCCTTGCGGAGAGAGCTTTTCGCCCCCCTCCCCTTCGATCAGCTCGCTTTCGTCGTAGTAGGCTTCGTCGCGGACCGAGTACCAGCCTTCGTAGCGATCGAGGTAGAGGTCGCCATTGGCCTCCATCCGCCGCCACAGCTCCTGGCTGGCCAGGTGGTGGCGCGGCTCGGTGGTGCGCTGGAAAACATCATAAGACACATTCAGACCGTCGCACATCTCGATGAAATACTGCGTCATTTCATCGGCAAGTGCTTTCGGTGTCACTCCCAGCTCGCGAGCCTTCTGGGCCATCTTGAGCCCGTGCTCGTCGGTCCCGGTCTGGAACCGCACGTCCTTGCCCTGCATCCGCTGGTGGCGCGCGATCACGTCGGCGGCAATCGCTTCATAAGCGTGGCCGATGTGCGGGCGTCCGTTGGGGTACGAAATCGCGGTGGTTATGTAGTACTTTTCGGCCATGGCCGGGTCTGGACTTTCTGAAACGAGGTCAAGCGGCCTCTCTAGGCATGGCGAGCGAGGCCAGCAAGGCCCCCAGTTCCATCGCCACCAGGCCGGGATCGAAGTTGTAGGTCGGCAGTTGCCCCGCCAGCTTGACCAGTTCGCCATGCACCGCAATCGCGCGGGTATCGTGGTCACGGTCCTTGCCCAGTTCGGCGGAGACGACCGCGCGGGCGAGATCGAGCGCGGCAAGCTGGCGGTCGCGGTCGGGCCGGGCGCCGATCTCTTCGGAGAGCGCGCCGCGCAGCGCGAAGTGTTCGTCGCCCTCATTGATCAGCCGCTGCATCAGAGTGTGGAGCTTGCCGAGGTCCTGCTCGACGAATTCAATGGCCGCGCCGGGCGAGCCATCGGCGGCGGCGATCGCTGCGGCGCGGGTTTCGGCACTGGCCTGAGGCTCCTCGCGGCGCAGGATCTCGTCTATTTCATCGGCTTTTAGCGGGCTGAACCGCATGATCCGGCAGCGCGAGCGGATCGTCGGCAAGAGCCGCCCGAGCCGGTGCGCGACGAGGATGAAGTAGGTTCCGGCCGGCGGCTCCTCAAGGCTCTTGAGCAGCGCATTGACCGCACCTTTTTCCATGTCGTCGGCGGGATCGATGATCACCACCCGGCGGCTGCCCAGCGTTGGCCGGGTGGTCAGCCGCGCCTGCATCCGGCGGATCTGGTCAACGGTGATATTGCGCTTGACCTGGAAGGGTTTGCCTTCGGCCTTCTTCTCTTCCTCGGCGTCGTTGAGCGGCAGGTGATCGAGCACCATGACGTCAGGATGGGCCGTGCCCTCCGGCTGCCTTACGCCTTCCTCGGCGACCAGCTCGGCAGCGGCAGCGCGGGCAAAAAGACCTTTTCCCAGGCCCTTGACGCCTGAAAGTATCCAGGCGTGGTGCATCCGCGCCGAAGTGCTCGCAGCGCGCCACTCACGCCAGGCCTCGTCGTGTCCGTGAAGGTTCCTCAAGGGGCACCAAAGTGTGACTGCAGCGTACCCAAGATGTCACCAAACACGCACTCGGCGTCACCGTTGCCGTCGATCCGGGCAAAGCGCGCGGGTTCCGCCTTGGCCATCGCCAAAAAGGCCGCGGTGACCCTCGCATGAAAGGCACCGTCCCGCCCGCCAATCCGGTCGGGCGAACCGAGGTCGCGGGCATGAACGCGCGCCTCGGCCACTTCGGGTGAGACCTCGATCAGCAGGGTCAGGTCGGGGAGCAGGCCCTGGCTGCCAACCCGGTGCAGCGAAAGCACGTCGTCATCCGACAGGCCCCCAGCCCCGCCCTGGTAGGCCCGGCTCGAATCGACGAAACGATCGCAGATCACCCATTCGCCGCGCTCCAGAGCGGGCACAATCAGCCGCTCGACATGGTCCGAGCGTGCGGCGGCGAACAGCAGGGCCTCGGCACGGGGATGCCACCCCTCCCCCTCAGTGCCCAGCAGCAGCGCGCGGATCGCTTCGGCCCCCGGGGTGCCGCCCGGCTCGCGGGTCACCACGCAGACAATCCCGCGCCTCTCGAGCTCAGCCGCGAGCAGCCGGGCCTGGGTGCTCTTGCCCGCCCCTTCCCCGCCTTCAAAGGCTATGAACTTTCCGCGCGTCATTCGAACAGCCCTAGCAGGCCACCCACGATCCTGTCGATTGCCCCAGCGGGGCCGACAGCCTTGGCTGTGACCAGCGGCAAGGCGTAACCCGGCTGCCCCGGAATCGTGATTTCAAGCCGGGCAACCTGCTGGCCTTTGGCCAACGGTGCCTTGAGCGGTCCGCGATAGACGATTTTCCCGATCGGCACCGCAGTGCTGCCCTTGGGAAGCGACAGCGCGAAAGCGCGCGGCACGGTGAGTTGAACCTCACGCGCATCGCCACCCTGCACCCTTGCCGCGCCGACCACAAAGCCGGGGGTCAGGAAGGCCCGGCTATCCCAGGCACGATAGCCCCATTCGGCCAGCCCGCGCGAGGCATCGGCCCGCGCTGCCTCGGTCGGGGCGTTACCGATCACCAAGACCAGCCGCCGTCCATCGCGCTCGACCGCGCCGAGGAAATTGAACCCGGCCTCGCGGGTGTGGCCGGTCTTGATCCCGTCCGCTCCGGGCAGCACCCCGGCAAACGGGCTGCGGCTGTCATACGGTCGGCCGCGCCAGATCATCGATTTCTGCCCGGAGTACTTGCGGTAAAGCTGCGGGTGCTCGGCCACCAGGGCTGCCGCCAGCCGGATCATGTCGTTGGCCGTGACATAGGTCTTGCCGCCATCGGGCAAGCCATTGACGCTGGCAAAGCGGCTGCCGCCCATCCCCAGCGCCTGGGCATAGGCGTTCATCGTCTGGATGAAGGTATCGCTGGATCCCAAGGCAGCTTCAGCCAGGGCCACCGCAGCATCGTTGGCCGACACAACGGTGGTGCCCATGAGCAGGTCGCCAAGCGGTACTTTCTCGCCAGCGCGCAAGTTGAGCGTCGTTCCCTTGCCCGCCAGGCGGGCAGCGGCGGGACTGACGGTCACGATTGCATCCTCGTTCAGCTTGCCCTGCTTGATCAGGTCAAACACCACCAGCGCGGTCATCGCCTTGGTCATCGAGGCCGGGATCATCCGCTTGTCGGCCGCGCGCGCAAACAGGACCTGGCCCGAGGAGATGTCGGCCAGCAAGGCAACCGGGGCCTGGGTCGGGCTTGGCGGATCGAATCTGGGTGCGCTGATGCTTGTGGCCGGATCGGGCGCAGCCGTGGCCGCGCCGGTCAAGACCAGCGCGATCGGCAGCATTGTACGCCAGTTGAACAAGCTCAGCCCCTCGCCGCAGCGGCGGGGCCTAAGCTTTTAGTCCGCGCGCTGGATTCGTGCGTCGCTATAGCCTGCGGCCTTGGCCTTCGCCAAGGCGGCCCTGGCATCGGCTTCGGAAGCGTAAGGCCCCATCCGCACGCGCCACAGCTTGCCGACCGGATTGGCCGATCCGCCGGTCTTGGCCGCAGCGGCCTTGGCGTTGGCCTGATTGCCGAAAGCGCCGACCTGGACCACGAACTTGCCCTTGGCGGCAGGTGCCGGAGCGGGTGCCGGGGCAGGCGCGGGTTTCGGAGCTGGTGCCGGCACCGGAACAGGCGCGGGAACCGGCTTGGGCTTCTTACCCTTGTCCGGCTTGGGCGCGGGAACGGGCGCAGGTGCCGGCGCGGGAGTCGGCGCGGGGGCCGGTGCCGCGTCGGGCGCGGGGCGGCTGACGCCTTCCTGGTTATCGAGCTTGCGGTAAAGCACGCCCAGCAGCGATTTGGGTGTATCCATTCGCGCCGGGGCCGGCTGGCCAGCGCGCAGCAGCGCGCGTTCGGGCTCGATCGGATTGACCCGGCGCACCCGCACCGCGGCGCGGGTCTGGCCAACCAGGCCCAATTGCGCCGCCGCGCCGGGCGAAAGCTCGATCGCGGCATTGCTCTGCATCGGTCCGCGCCGTTCGACCCGGACCAGGATCGTGCGCCCGGTATCGAGCGCGGTCACTTCGACATAGCTCGGCAGCGGCAAGGTGTGATGCGCCGCGGTCACGGTGCTGCCGCCCTCGCCGCCCACTTCGGCGCGGCCGATGGTATCGAAATTCATGGTATCAACCGGGGTATAGGTCGTGCCGCCGACCGAATAGGCGGGGCCAACCACCACCGGATAGTCACCGGCGGGTCCGGGGCTTTCGGCCGCCAGCGCGGGAGTGCTGTCAATCGCTCCGCCGCCACAGGCGGCCAGCAGGATCAGCGCCGCAAACGGCAGGCTTTGGTCAACGCGAAATCTCATCTGCAAGCAACCCCACGGTCAACGCGTAGTAGTTCGAGCAGTTGTAATGCAGGATGACCCGATAATTCCCGGTTAACAGGAATGAACCATTTCCCGGCCCGTCGGGTTCGAACAGGGTGGCCATGGTCTGGTCGGCAATCGGGGCCTGCGGCTGAACCCCCAGTGCCTTCCATTCGGCCACGGTCTTCCACAGCGAATGGCGGGCGTGGACATTGGTGCAGCTGGGGGCCTGAAGCTTTTCGGCCAGCCCGGCCCGGTTGAATTCGGCCGAAACCGACGCCCGCACCCCCCACGGCTCGCCCCGCCGCCAGCCGGCATCGCGGAAATAGTTGGCAATCGAGGCCAGGGTATCGGCGCGGTTGTTCCAGATATCGGCAAACCCGTCGCCATCGCCATCGCGCGCGACGCGCAAGTAAACCGAGGGCAGGAACTGCGGATTGCCAAAGGCCCCGGCCCAGCTTCCGACCATCTTGCTGCGCGGCACGCCCCGGTCTGCCATCTTGAGCAAGGCCAGGAATTCGCCTTCGAACAGGGACCGGCGGCGCCCTTCATAGGCCAGGCTGGCGAGCGAGCGGGCCAGATCGAAATCGCCCTTGATCCGCCCGTAATAGGATTCGTGCCCCCAGATCGCCATCAGCATCTTGCCCGGCACACCGTATTCGGCCTCGATCCGCGGCACGATTGCCGCACTGGCATCCAGCATCGCCCGTCCACCACTGATCCGTGCGCCATCGACGTGATTGCGGTAATAGGGCCAGAATGCCGGGGGCGAACCGGGCCGCGACCCTGGTTGAGCCCGGTCAAGCGCGACCACGCGCGGATTGTAAGTCAGCCCGTCAGTCATGGCATCGATGCTGCGCTGGCTAACCCCTTGCGCGCGGGCCTTGGCCCGCACCAGCTCAAGATAACCGCCAAAGCCATCGGCCGGATCGGGCGCGGCGGCGAGCGGCTGGACGACCGGCCCCGAAACCGGCTGCGCCACCTGTGCCCCGCCCTGCGGTGCAGCGAACAAGGCTGTCACCAGCCCCAGAGGAGCGGCCAGCTTGATGTTGCGCAACAGGTTCATCGGCTGACCATCGCACATGCCACGCGATTCGGGAATTGCCGCTCGCCCAGAAACCGGCTAGCGGCCCGATCAATGGATTTGTCCTGATTGGACCGAACAGCAATAGCCCTTCCCCGTTGGGGAAGGGTTGGGATGGG
>PNJT01000114.1 GCA_013822005.1 Novosphingobium sp.
ATATCGACATATTCCTGCGCCATTCTTCCTTGCATTGAACCATAATAGACTCCGTCACGATGACCCAGAATGGTCGGGAAGTGCCCTAGTCGTCAGGCTTGGCAAATTGCGGAATATCGAGGCAGGCACGCATTTGTGCGGCGGCCTGCTCGGTCAGGGTGATCGGGATTTCGCTCCAGCTGCCGGTGGAATCGCTCATGGTGGCGAGCTCGTAAGTGACCAGCAAGCGGGCCTGGGCCAGGGCGGTCGCCGGTGATACCCCCAGCACCTCGCTGGCACGCTGGGCATCGGTGGTGTGACCGGGGCTGGCCATCAGCGCCAGCAGCAGTTCCCAGCCATATTCACCAAACAGCTGCCGGTTGAAGAACTGAAGGCGCTGCTTGCGCAGATCGAGCAATTGCGAGGCTATTCTGGCGTAGTGGGAATCGTCGTTCCGGGGAGGAATCGCATCGGTCATCAATGTCACCTGCAGTTGCAAACAGGGTGCCGGCGAATTGCAAGCCGCAGCTTCGGGAAGCGCCGGGCTGGCGCTGCCGAGAGCTGTCGGGTGGGGTCCTTGCAACCCGTGTCGTCTTCCCACTCACCGAACCGGCACAGTGGTATGCGGTGCTACGATGGTGCGACAGTCACGCAATTACCCGACAGGCGATTGGCAAGTTCAGCTTTGCGGATCGGCTTGGTGTTCGCGGCGGTAGCGGGACGGGGTGATGTGCCCCTGCTGGACCGCGGCGATCGCGGCACCGACCCGGTCGGACACGCCCAGCTTGCGAAAGATCCGGCGCATGTAGGTATCGACGGTCGATGGCGCGATTTCCAGGATCGCGGCGATCGCACTGTTGCTCTTGCTTTGGGCCAGCCAGAACAGCACATCGCGCTCGCGCTCGGACAGTTCCGCGTCCTGGGCAAATTCGCGGGCAATGATGTTGCAATAGGCCTGATAGGTTGATTGCAGGAACAGCTGGATCTCGATCTGTGTCGAACGGCAAACCGCGGCCAGATCCGGATGATGGCCAAGTCCGATCAATCCTGAATTGGCACCCGATCCGAACAGCGGATAGGCCAGCCCGTCGCCCATGCCGCAGCGTTCGAGGATTGCCATGTAGCGCTGCTCGCTGGCGGTCAGATCACGCAGGCGAGCGGCTTGGCTCCAGCGGAACGGGGCCCGCAGCGTCATTGCGATTTCGGGCAAGGGATCGATCCGCGACAAGCCCCGCCGATAGGCCCGTTCCCACGAGGCGTTGAAGCCGACATTGGTCAGCACCCGGCCCTGCCGGTTGTTGCGCGCGATCGGCGAGAGGAAGAAGACCGCACCGAACCCGTGGGCCTTGGCAAAGGCCACAACCGCGCGGCGCAGCGTCAGCACATCGGGATTGTCGCCCAGTTCGGCGATGGATTGCAGCAGCACTGCCAATGTCACTCTGTGTTCGTTTCGACCCGGCCCCGTTCTGACACGGCTGTCCCATTTCGGCAAAGGCCCCCGCGGTTGTCAGTGCCAATTTGGGACGCGGCTGCAACTTTACGGTTATGGCGCAAGGGCTTGGGTTGTGGATGAATCGGGCTGGTTCGGGCTGGAATTGATCCGGTTAAATGAAACTGCGAATCAATATCACCAAGCTATAGCCGCAGTGAGGCGCGCGACCACCCGGTCCTTGCCCAGCACCTGCATCATCTCGTGCAGATCGGGCGTATTGCGCCGCGCTGCCAGCGCCACGCGCAGCGCCGACGCAAGATCGCCGAAGTGGCCGATGTATTGATCGGGCGCGGCCTTGAAGGTCTTGGCGTTGGGGGCATAGCCGAACCTGAGGCCGACATCGCGCAGCCATTCGAGCCACTGATCGCGGTCCAGTGCAGGATCGTAAGCTTCGACCACGGCGGAGAGCAGGCCCGCCGCCGGGGCAGGCTGCAGCGCAGCCCAGGCAGCCTTGGCCTCGTCCTGCAGCTCGGCGTAACGATTATCGAAGAAGTAGCCGATATCGGCGGGCAACTGGCTCCAGCGGACCACATCCTTGCGGGGGCGTTCGCCGTGGCGCTCGATATCGAGGATCGCCTGGCTGTAGGCGGCGTCCGCGGCAAAGCGCACCGCGAACTCGGGATCGTGGCCGCTGGCCCAGACCAGCGCGGCGTCATAGATCGCCTTCGCGCTCATCGCGCCAACCACATCGCGCGAGACCGAATCGAGCTTGACCAGGTCGAACAGCGCGCCCGATCGGCTCATCCGTTCCAGTTCGATCGGGAACTGGGTGTTTGGCGCGGCGGGGTTCGCGGCGCGCCAGTCTTCGAACCGGCCGTCGATCAGGTTGAGGAGGTATTCGGTCACCGCGCCCAGCGGATAGCCGGCTTCCATGTACCAGCCGACCGAAGCTTCGGGATCGTGGCGCTTGGAAAGCTTGCGGCGCGATCCTCCATCCTGCTTCTCGATCGGGCTGATGTGGGCAAAGCGTGGTGGGGCCCAGCCGAACAGCCGGAACATCTGCGCGTGCATGGGGTAGCTGGCCAGCCACTCATTGCCGCGGATCACATCGGTGGTGCGCATGAAATGGTCATCGACCACGTGGGCAAGGTGATAGGTCGGCATCCCATCAGCCTTGAGCAGCACGACGTCGGTCTGATTGGCGGGGAATTCCAGGTCGCCCCGGATCGTATCGGGCAGGGTCACGCGCTCATCGCGCTCGCCAGTGGCGCGCAGGCGGATCGTGAAGGGCAGGCCAGCGGCCAGCGCGGCCGCAACATCGGCCTCGGTCTTGTCGCGCCAGATGGCCCAGCCGCCGTAGTAGCCGGGCGGAACCTTGCGCCTGGTCTGTTCCTCGCGCAGCGCCTGGAGCTCGTCCGCAGTGGCGAAGCAGGGATAGGCGTGGCCCTGATCGAGCAACCAGCGCACGCAGCTCTGGTAGATCGGCATGCGTTCGCTCTGACGGTAGGGGCCATAGGCGCCGACTTCCTTGCCATCGGCA
The DNA here is from genome assembly GCA_013822005.1 of Novosphingobium sp. GTDB lineage: Bacteria > Pseudomonadota > Alphaproteobacteria > Sphingomonadales > Sphingomonadaceae > Novosphingobium. The sequence continues at coordinate 2,952 of PNJT01000114.1, forward strand.
ATCTCGCCTTCGTCGGGCGAGAGGCCATAGGTGGCAAGGCTGGCGAGGATCAGATCGACCGTGCCATCAACTTCGCGCTTCTTGTCGGTGTCCTCGATCCGCAGGAAGAAAACGCCGCCGCTCTGGTGCGCCAGGCGGCGCGAAACCAGCGAGGTGTAGAGCCCGCCGATGTGCATGAAGCCGGTCGGGCTGGGGCCAAAGCGGGTCACGCGTGCGCCCTCTGGCAGGGCGCGCGGAGGGTACTTCGCTTCGAGTTCGGGAAGCGTGTATTGGGCTTGCGGGGTAAAGACTGCACTATCCATCGGCGCCCCTTAAGCAGCGCGGCGCGGACCTGCAACCTTAACCCCATCCTCCACATCCGTTCGCATCGAGCCCTTCGGCTTGCGGCTTAGCAGCCGCGCTCAGGATAAACTTCGGCCTGAAGGCCGAAGTCGAGATGCCGCGCGCTGGTGTCTCGACTTCGCTCGACACGAACGGAGGTTAGGGAGTTGGCCGGTGTCAGCGCGGTTTATGCTTGCGCGGGGCATGCAAAATAGGGAATGGCCCGGCCGCTATGACTGACCCCGCACTGCACGACGCCGCACAGGTTTCCAAGGCTTGGCCCTTCGAGGAAGCACGCAAGCTCTTGAAGCGGTATCCGCAGGGCAAACCCGGCGGTGCGCCCGTGCTGTTCGAAACCGGCTATGGCCCCAGCGGCCTGCCGCATATCGGCACTTTCCAGGAAGTGCTGCGCACCACGCTGGTGCGCCGCGCCTATGAAGTGCTGTCGGGCGGCGCGCCGACCCGGCTGGTCGCCTTCAGCGACGACATGGACGGCCTGCGCAAGGTGCCCGACAACATTCCCAACCAGGGGCTGCTGGCAGCCTACCTGGGGCATCCGCTCAGCCGAATTCCGGACCCGTTCAACAAGTATGAGAGCTTCGCGCATCACAACAACGCGATGCTGCGTGAGTTCCTCGACCGGTTCGGGTTCGAGTATGAATTCGTCTCGTCGAGCGACATGTACAACTCGGGCCAGTTCGACGAGGCCTTGAAAGGCGTGCTGCGCAACTGGCAGGCGATCATGGACATCATGCTGCCGACCCTGCGCGAAGAACGCCGCCAGACCTATTCGCCGGTGCTGCCGGTCAGCCCCAAGACCCACCAGGTGCTGCAAGTGCCGGTCGAAGTGGTCGATGCCGAAGCCGGGATCGTCCGCTTCGAGGACCACGGCGACATGGTCGAAAGCTGCATCTTCGGCGGCAATTCGAAGCTGCAGTGGAAGGTTGACTGGGCGATGCGCTGGGTGGCGCTGGGCGTCGATTACGAGATGTGCGGCAAGGACCTGACCGACAGCGTGCGCGAAAGCGGGCGGATCACCCGCGCGCTGGGGGCCGTGCCGCCCGAAGGCCTGATTTACGAGCTGTTCCTCGACGAGGAAGGCCAGAAGATCTCCAAGTCCAAGGGCAACGGCCTGACCATCGACCAGTGGCTGACCTATGGCAGCGAGGAAAGCCTGGGGCTGTTCCTGTTCCGCGAACCCAAGAGCGCCAAGAGCCTGCACACCGGGATCATCCCCAAGAACGTCGACGAATACTGGCAGTTTCGCGAAAAGCTGGCCAGCCAGCCGCTCGAGCAGCAACTGGGCAACCCGGTCTGGCACCTGCTGCGCGCCAATGGTTATCACGGCGGCGCCAATGAGATTTTGGGGGGCGACAAGCTGCCGGTGACCTTCAGCCTGCTGCTCAATCTGGTCGGCGTGCTGGGGGCAGGCGCAACCCGCGAGCAAGTTTGGTCGTACCTGGGCAATTACGTGCCCGATGCCGATCCGGCCAAGCATCCCGAACTCGACAGCCTGGTTGACAAGGCACTCGCCACCAACCGCGATTTCATCGCGCCGACCTTGCACCGCCGTAAGCCTGAGCCCCAAGAGGCCATGGCGCTCGCCGCGCTCGATGTGGAGCTTGCCAAGCTGGGCGAGCATGCCAGCGCGGAAGAGCTGCAGAACCTGGTCTATGAAATCGGCAAGGCCGAACAGTTCGGTTTCGAGAACCTGCGCGACTGGTTCAAGGCGCTCTACGAGACTTTGTTGGGATCAAGCCAGGGCCCGCGGATGGGCAGTTTCATCGCGCTTTATGGCGTTGCCAACACCCGCAAACTGATTGCCGAAGCCTTGGCCTAACCCTCGATCACGTGCGGCACAAACCGCGCGCGGTTGCCGGTGATCAAGCCGTCTTCGCGGATCCCCAGCCCGGCGGCTGACCCGGCGACGCTCCACGATCCCAGCACTGGGTAGCCTTTGCCAAAGTCGCGCAAGGGATAGCGTTCCTGGAACAGCAGTCGCTCGCGGTTGTAGGCGCCGCCGTGGCGTTCGATCACCTGGCCGCGGGAGACCACTTCGATATTCGCCCCCTCGCGGGCATGAACCGGCTTGGCGACATAGTCGCCGGTCATCGCGCGCGGATCGAGCGAGGAAGCAAGCAGGTTGGGGTGGCCGGGGAACATGTCCCACAGCACTGCCAGCACCGCCTTGTTGCTCCACATCATCTTCCAGACGGGCTCGAACCAGAGCGTTTCGCTGAAACGCGGAAGGATCTGCGCGCCGAACTCTTCGGCGGCCAGCCACTCCCACGGGTAGAGCTTGAACAGCGCGGTGATCAGGTAGTCTTCCTGGTCAACAAGCCGCCCCCCGGCGTCGATCCCGATCTGGTCGATCAGCACCGCGCGGGTGGCCAGCCCGGCCTGCGCGGCCAGATCGCGCATGTAGGTGGCGGTGATGGTGTCTTCGTGAGCGTCATCGTCGGTATGGGTGAACCATACGGTGCTGTCCGGGATACTTGGTGCAAGCCCCTGCCAGCGCGCCAGCAGTTGTTCGTGCAGGCTGTTGAGCTGATCGAGCTTGGGGAACACCGCCTCTTTCCAGTCCCACTGGATGATCGCGGTTTCCAGCATCGATGTCGGCGTATCGCAGTTGAATTCGAACAGCTTGGGCGGGCCCGAACCGTTATAGCCGAAGTCGAACCGGCCATAGTCGAGCGCGGGAACTCCGGTCGTCCAGGCATTGCGGACCACGTCGTGATAGCTCTTGGGAACGCCGCATTCGCTCAGCAGGCGTTCGTCATCGACGATCTTTGCGCCCGCCTCGCGGTAAAGTCCGTGAACTTCCTCTGTCGCTGCCTCGATCGCCTCGATCTCGGCCAGGGTGAAGGAATAGCAGGCGCTTTCGTCCCAATAGGGCCCGTCGGCATCGCTGTGCCAGATCAGCCCCAGTTCCTCGACCGCGTGCTGCCAGCCCACACGCGGGGTAACGCTCTGCCGTTTCACTGGTCAGGAGCGCCCACCGCCAAACGAGCGGCTGCTCGAACCGAACCCGCCGCGCGACATCGCGGCCGAGCGGGTCAGGTTGGTGTGCGAGGGCGCGTCGGCATAGCTCCTGCCCGCAACCGGGGCTGGCGAACCCTTGATCCCCAGCTTGGTATCCCTCACCGAATCCCCGTAATAAGGCAGGCGCGAGCCGCGATTGACATAGTACCAGCCGTAGTAGCCGCCGCCGCGGATGTAACTGCGGCACTGGCTGTCATCGACCCTTCGCCCGGCTTCATCGACGCAGACCCTGGTGTCGTTGTCGGCATAGCTGCCTTCCCAGTCGTTGCCGCTGGAACAGGCCGAGAGCGAGGTCAGCGTGGCTGCCATCGCGGTGGTCAGGGCCAATTGCTTTTTCATCGCCATGACCCTCAGGGCACCATGCAGGCGGCCTGCAGGATCCCGATCCCCAGGCCAATCCCGCCAACAAATTGCCCCGAAGCCACGCAGCCTTCGGCGATCCGGTCGGACACCGACTTGAACAGGAAGCGCGCAATCACCACGAAGACGGCCAATTGCACTACGCCTGCAACTGCGCCCCACAGCACCATGTCGGCAATGGAGACCGAATTGGCGATCACCGAGGCGACCGGAATGGCAAAGCCCAGGAAAGTCCAGGTCAGCTGCACCGCCGCGGCCATGTTGCCTTCGCGGATCAGCGCGAATTCGCGGTGCGGTGTGCACAGCGAATAGAGCCACAGGAAGGCCGCTGCCAGGCCCACGGCGGAACCGAAATAGGCCAGGAAGTGCGGAATGGTTGCAACGAAATAGTCAAGCATCGCTCAGCCCCTTTTGTTGCCGCAATCTAAGCACCTTGCGGCGCGACAGGCAACTCACGCTTTCGTGGCGGCGATCCAGCCCTGGATTTTGGCCTCAAGGATCGGCATCGGCAGCGCGCCGCTGCCCAGCACCTGGTCATGGAAGGCACGCACATCAAACCGCGCGCCCAATTCGGCCTGGGCCTGCTTCTTGAGCCGCTGGATCGTCAGCGAGCCGATCTTGTAGCCCAGCGCCTGGCCCGGCCAGACGATGTAGCGTTCGACTTCAGCGGTGGCATCGCTTTTGCCCATGCCCGAATTGGCCAGCATGAAATCGATTCCCTGCTCGCGGGTCCAGCCCTTGGCATGGAGCCCGGTATCGACCACCAGCCGCATTGCGCGCAGCATTTCGTCGTCCAGCGTGCCCCAGTGCTGCATCGGGTCCTTGAACAGGCCCATGTCGAAACCCAGCGTCTCGGCATAGAGCGCCCAGCCTTCGACATAAGCGTTGTTGCCGCCAAAGCGTTGGAAATCGGGCAGGCTGGTATCTTCCTGGGCAAGGCTGATCTGGAAGTGATGGCCCGGCGCACCCTCATGGAGGTAAAGCGTGGCGATTCCGGTCAGGAACCGGCTCGGCAGGTCATAGGCGTTGTAATAGAACACCCCCGGGCGCGAACCGTCAGGCGATCCCTGATTGTAGCTGCCCCCGGCCTCAAACTTCTCGCGGTAGGCGGGGTAGGGCTGGATCAGCAACCTGGTCTTGGGGACCCGGTTGAAATAGGTCGGGACCAGAGCATCGACCGTACGGGCCGCATTGGCAAAGCCTTCAGCCAGCTCTTCGCGGGTCTTGGGGTGATAGCGCGGGTTGGTACGGATATCCTCGAAGAACGCCCCCAGCGTCCCGGTAAAACCCAGCGCGCGCTTGACCTTGTCCATCTCGCTCTGGATTCGCGCCACTTCGCTCAGGCCCAACTGGTGGATCGCTTCTGGATCGAGCCGCAAGGTGGTGTGATCGACGATCGCCTCGCGGTAGAACGCCGTGCCGCCCTTCATCGCCGAGATGCCAACCTGATCGCGCGCGGCGGGCAGGTACTCGTCGTTCAGGAAGGCGCGCAGGCGGCGATAGGCCGGATAGATCTGATTGGCGGTGGTCGCGGTGTAGAGCTGCGTCAGTTCGGTTCGCTTTGCCTCAGGGACTGTGGCGGGATAGTCGCGCACCGCCGATGTGAAGGGCGATTGATCGACCGGCTGGGCCA
>PNJT01000115.1 GCA_013822005.1 Novosphingobium sp.
AGGGGCAACCAGCCCCTGCCACGCGCCGCGCCTCGCCAGCGGCCTTCCTGGCCCAATCACGATGACCCAGAATGGTCGGGAAGTGCCCTAGAACTTCAGCGCCGGAACCTCCGCGCTGTCGAACTTCGCTCCCATGATCCGCGCCAATGTGGGCGCGATCGCGCGCTGGTCGATATCGCCAAGCGACTTGCCCGCCGGAATGCCCGGCCCCATGATCAGGAAAGTGGCGCGCATTTCCGGGACGGTGGGGAACCAGCCGTGGGTGCCCTTGCTCTTGGGCACACCGGTCAGTCCCTGGGCCTGGCTGGAGAAAGTGCCGGCGCTGGTGCCGGGCTTGAAGTCGACGAAGAAGCTGGCCTGGGGATTGCCGCCCATCGCCGCTATTTCACGGGCATCGGCAATGTCGGCGATCCCCGCCGCCGGATCGCATTGCAGCGCTGCCAGCTTGCCCGCGACCAAGGCCTGGAGCACCGGGTCTTCAGGCCGGGCCAGCACTACTGCGACGCTGCCACCGGTGGGCCAGGGCATCGCTTCCCAGCTCAGCACTTTGCCGTCCGGACCCAGCTTGATCAGGTCGGCATCGACAAAGGCGCGGAACAGGTTGGTTTCGTGAGTGACCGGCAGAAAGCCATGATCGCTGGCCACCGCGATCACCGTATCGGGCTGCACTTCGCGCACAGCGGCCAGCACCACGCCCAGCGCCGTGTCGATCCGCTCCAGCACCGCATGGGCGCTGGCGGCACCGGGACCGTCCTGATGCTGCTGATGATCGAGCGCCGCGAAATAGACCGTCATGAACTGCGGCTTGCGGCTTCGCAGCATGGCTGCGGCAAACCGCGCGCGGCCTTCGTCGCCGTCGATCTCCTCGTTGATCCCCAGCGGATAGGACTGCCCGGTCAGCGCCTCAAGCTGGGGGATCAGCCCAGGTGTGGCCAGCGCGGTGAGCAGTTTGGCATCGTCGGCATGGCCGGTGCGCCAGATCTGCGGCAGGTTCCAGTCGATCCCGCCTGCGCCGACGCTGACCGGCCAGTGGACATTACCAACGCTCAGCCCCGCCCCCTTGGCGGCCTGCCACAAGGTCGGCACCTTGATATCGCTGGCATACCAGAACCACCCGCCCTGGTTGATCTGCAGGGGATCGAAGCTGGTGTTCATCACGATCCCGTGGCGGCCCGGACTGGTCCCGGTCAGCAAGGTGGTGTGGCTGGGATAAGTCACGCTGGGCAGCACCCCGCGCACGCCGGTGGCATAGCTGCCCTGGGTCACAAATCGGCGCAGGTGGGGAATCTTGAGGCCGCGCTTTTCCGCCTCGATCACGTCGCCGGGGCGCAGCCCGTCGATCGAGACCAGCAGCACCGGGTTTGCACTGGCCGCAGTGGCCAGCACAAACCCGAACAGTGCGACGAACAGGGCGATCAACTGGCGCATGATCAGAACTCAAACCGCATGGTGCCGAACACCTGGCGCGGCGCGCCGGCCAGCAGGGTCTGGTTGTCGCCGCTGTTGCCAAAGCCGTTCGAACCGATGGTCGAAACGTAATCGAGATCGAACAGGTTGGTGACGTTCAATTGCAGTTCCACCTTCTGGCCTCCGAACAGCTTGAGCCGATAGCCCACCGAGGCATCGACAACCACGCGGCCGTCCACCCACCGATCGTTGGTATAGGTGAAATACCGCTTCGACATATAGCCAGCTGCGAGCCGGCCGAACAAGCCGCCATCGTCATAGGCCATTTCGCCGTGCAGCATGTGCCTGGGCGAATCGACCACAGTCTTGCCCTTGGTGGGAACGACAGTGGCCGGAAGCGTGGTGGTGATCACCACGTCATCGCGGTAGGTGTTGTCGTTGTAGCTGTAGGAAGCGAACAGCGAGAACGGCCCGGTGCGGTATTCGCCGGTCAGCTCGATCCCCTGGGCGCGCACTCCGCCTACGTTCTGCAGCGCATTGGCCGCGCCGACGATCCCCACCGAGGTCGGGATGGTCAGCAAACGGTTGCGGAAATCGACGCGGTAAGCCGCCAGCACACCGTTGAAGCCGCCCTGGGCAAAGCGCAGGCCGAGCTCGTAGGTGTCAGACTGTTCGGGTTTGAGCACCGGCTTGATCGCATCGAACCCGGCCTGGGTCGATGAGAACGGACCCGCCGTGGTTGACGATGCGAAAGCGCGGGTCACCTGGGTGAAGCCGCCAAATGCTTCGATCCCCTGGCCCAGCTCATAGTTGAACCCGACATGCGGCTGGAAATAGTCTTCCACCGCCAGATCGCCCACCGTGCGCCCGCCGGCGATCACCGCACGCGCCTGGTTTTCAACCTTGAAGCCTTTCCAGCCCAGGCTGATCTTGCCAGCGCCAAGGGCAATTTCATCCTGGACGTGGTACTGGAAGGTCCGGGTGTTGAACTTGATCTGCCACTGGGTGAAGAACGGGTTGGTCTGAAAGCGCAAGTGGTCCAGCCCCGGGGCGCTCCGGCTGGAATAGGCATAGAACCGGCGCGACTGTTCGAAATCGTTGTTTTCGAACCAGATCCCCAGCGAAGCCTTGTGCGCGCCAAATTCGCCCTTCAGGGTGCTGAACAGGCCCCAGCGCTCGATATCGTATTCGGTGGTGCGCAGCGCCATCGGAACGCCCGTGGGGCTGTTGACATAGGGCGTGCCCCAGGTCCCCTGGCCTTCGTTGAGGTGCAGATAGCCCTTGAGCGACATATCGACTGTGGCACCCAAGGGCACATTGATCCCGACCGCACCAAGCGTGTCACGGCGCAGGCCCGAGGCATCGTAGTAGGCATCGTCAAGCGAGGCGATCGGCGCGGGATAGGTCGTGCCGGCAGCAGGGTTGAGCGGCGTGGTTCCGCTGTCACCGCGATTGGCCCCGATATCGGCGACCCGCAGTGCCAGGAGGTACTGCGAGGGCCCGAAATTGTCCCAATCGTAACCCAGTCGGCCGATCATTTCCTGGCTGAGGTCCTGATAGTCCTGCTCGGCGCGGTCGGAATGGCTGATATAGGCATCGAGCGTGGCATCGCCCAGCGGCACCACCGCCTTGGCATTGGCGATGAATTGCCGCTGCTCGCCTTCACCCTTCCACTTGTTGGTCTTGTAGTACTGGACCGAGGCATAGGCGCGCGCGCCATCGTCCTTGCCGAACCGCGCCCGGGCAAAGCCGCGCGCGGTCTGCGACGAGCCATAGGTGCCGGTCAGCGAAAGGCCCGCCACGTCCTTGGGATCGAGGCTGAAGAATTCCAGCGTGCCGCCCAGGTTGTTGGTCGATTGGGTGCCGATCGAGCCCGACCCCTGCGACACCAGCGTGCGCCCGATATTGTCCGAAGAAATCGCGCGGCTGATGTGCAGCCCGTTGTTGTTGCCATAGGTCATGTCGCCCAGCGGAATGCCATCCAGGTTGAAACCCAGCTGGTTCTGGTTGAACCCGCGGATCGTTATCCGGGTTGACCATTCATAGGCCCCGAACGGATCGGCCGACTGCACGTTGACGCTGGGCAGCTTTTCGATCGCGCGCAGCGGACTGGTCCCCGGTGCCAGGATCTGGATGTCGCGGGCCTTGACCTGCTGGACCTGGCGCGACTGGCCTTGGCCGAAGACCACGATATCTGCGGTCTCTGCTTCAGCCGTTTCGGCGGCGGCAGCCCCTGCGTCTGCGGCAACCTCTTCGGCAAAGGCGGTGCCCGGAATGCAGGCGGCGGTGGCAAGCAGGATTATCTGGAAACGGCGCATGGTACCCCTCACTGGTTTGAGTCGAGTGGCGGGTTAGGGGCGGCGTGTTACGCTGCGATGCACAATTGATGTTGGTTGGGTGACAGCAATGTGACCGTCAGGCTCCGGACAGCCGAGAAGGCCATGACTTACCTGGCGAACAATTGTGACAGGTCGGCAAAGGCTTTCATTTCGATCGCATTGCCCGATGGATCGCGGAAGAACATGGTGGCCTGTTCGCCGACCTCGCCCCTGAAGCGCACGTAAGGTTCGATCTCGAACCGGGTCCCTGCCGCTTTCAGCCGTTCGGCCAGTTCTTCCCACTGCGCCAATTCCAGCACGATCCCGAAATGCGGCACCGGCACGCCGTGGCCGTCAACCGGGTTGCTGCCCGCATCGCTCGCCGCCGCGCCGGTGCAATGGGCGACGATCTGGTGGCCGTAGAAATCGAAATCGATCCAGGTGTCGCTGCTGCGTCCTTCGGGGCAGCCCATGACGGTGCCCCAGAAGTGCCGCGCCTCGGCAAGGTCGCGGACGGGAAAGGCGAGGTGGAAGGGGCGCAGGCTCATCGGGATCCCTGTTCAGACTCGACAGTCATTAGCTGAATGGCTAGCCGTTATCGCATGAAGCTGATCATCGGCAACAAGAACTATTCGAGCTGGTCGCTGCGCGGCTGGCTGGCGGTCAGGCAGTCGGGGCTCCATTTCGAGGAGATCCAGGTCCCGCTCTATGGCGAGGACTGGGACGCGCGCAAGAAAGAGACCGAGGGGATCGCCCCCTCATCGGGCAAAGTTCCGGTGCTGTGGGACGGCGAGGCGGTGGTCTGGGACAGCCTGGCGCTGCTCGAATACCTCGCCGACAAGGTCGGGCGTGAGCGGTTCTGGCCCAAGGAAGACGATGCCCGGGCGATGGCGCGCTCGATGGTTGCAGAAATGCATAGCTCGTTCCAGGCGCTGCGCAGCCAGTGCCCAATGAACATCCGCCGCCAGGTTCAGGGCGCGCAGATCGACGAGGCCGCCAAGGCCGACATTGTCCGCGTGCTGACCTTGTGGGCCGAAGCCCGCGCCCGGTTCGGCAAGGGCGGGCCGTATCTGTTCGGAACCTTCAGCGCGGCCGACATCTTCTATGCCCCGGTGGTCAGCCGGTTCATTACCTACGGGATCGGCGTGCCGGGCTTTGCGCTCGCCTATATGGAAGCGGTCTGGAGCCACGAATGGCTGCAAGCCTGGGTCGCCGCGGCCGAGGCCGAGGACTGGGTGATCGAGCAGTACGAGGTTGAACGGGCGGGGAAGTAGCGCCCTAGAACTCGCTGCCGTCCTTGCGCCGCTGGCCGCCCAGCTTGGCGAACAGGTGCATGTCGATATCAGGGTAGTGGCAGTCCGTCTCGGCCGGACGGCCGATCGCCACGAATGTGCACGGCGCGTCGGAGCGGTTCTGCAGGACATGGCCGTTTCCATCGTTCTTGGGGAACGCAGCGACGTCGCCGGGGCGCATGACGGTTTCGCCGCTGTCATCGACCAGCACCGCCTCACCCGCCAACATCACTACCAGCTCGTCCTCACCTTCGTGCCAGTGGCGCTGGCTGGACCAGGCGCCGGGTTGGAGCACCACATGGCTCGCACCGAAATCTTCGATCCCGCTGGCCGGAGCCAGGCGGCGGTACCAGCGGCCCTGCACCACTTCGGCGTATTCAGGCGGATAGCCGGTGGCGTTGGTCTGGGGGATTGCGGAAAGATCGAGTTTGGGCATGGGTGATACGATACTTCTCCACACCCAACCCGTCACCCTGAACTTGTTTCAGGGTCCATTTCTCCCCACAAACTGAAGGGCTGTTGGGCAGCAAGGACGCACTGAGGACGCTGGCATTCGGTCGATGGGCTATCGGCGCGATGGACCCTGAAACAAGTTCAGGGTGACGGGCTTTGGTTAGGTTGCGTGATTGTGCGGGTCTGCTAACCCATCGGGAAATGACCAGCAAAGTCCTTCCACTCGCCGAAGCCCTGATCGCCTGCCCCAGCGTCACCCCCGCTGCGGGGCTGGTGTTCGATTGCCTGGAAGGGCAGCTGGGGCCGCTGGGCTTTGAAGTCCACCGTTTCCAGGCGGGCGAGGCGCCCGACGGACCGGTCGAGAACCTGTTCGCAGTGCGCAAAGGGCCAGCGGGCAGCCGTCACTTTGGCTTTGCCGGGCATGTCGATGTGGTCCCGCCAGGTGAGGGCTGGACGGGTGCGCCGTTCGCGCCGGAAGTGCGCGGCGAATTGCTTTATGGGCGCGGCGCGGTGGACATGAAGGGTTCGATTGCGGCGATGGTATCGGCCGCAGCCGAGCTGCCGCCAGAGGCCGGGACGCTGAGCTTCATCATCACCGGCGACGAAGAAGGCCCGGCGACCTGGGGCACGCAGGAGCTGATCAAACATATGCGCAGCGTCGGCGAGATTCCCGACCTGATCCTGGTCGGCGAGCCGACTTCAGTAAATCGCCTCGGCGACATGATGAAAATCGGGCGGCGCGGATCGACGATCATCTGGATCGAGGTCGAAGGCGTCGAGGGCCATGTCGCCTACCCGCACCTCGCCGACAACCCGATCACCAGGCTGGTCCACATGCTGGCCGAACTGAAAGCCATGCCGCTCGATGACGGGACCGACTGGTTCCAGGCCTCCAACCTCGAGATCACCGATATGTCGGTCGGCAATCCGGCCGGCAATGTGATCCCGGCGCGCGCCCATGCCCGGCTGTCGATCCGCTTCAACGACCTGCATACCGGGGCTGAGCTGGGCGAGCGGGTGCGGGCGATTGCCGAAAAGCACGGCGGCACCGCGCGCCAGGTGATCTATGGCGAGGCCTTCCTGACCCCGCCCGGCGCGTTCAGCGCGCTGATTGCCGATGCGGTAGAGGCCGAACTCGGCATCCGGCCCGAAGCCAGCACCACCGGCGGCACCAGCGACGCGCGGTTCCTGAAAGACCTGTGCCCGGTAATCGAATTCGGCCTGTGCAACGCAACGATGCACAAGCGCGACGAGGCGGTGGCGGTGCCCGACCTCGACGCCCTGGCGCGGATCTATGGCCGGGTGGCAAAGGCCGCTTTGGCTGGCTGATTGCGGTGACCGCGCAAGGTTGGTAGGCACAAGACAACAAGAAATCGGGGAGAGCGGGATGAGCGCCAATTCAGCACAGCCGACGGTCGGTCCGGACCGGGAAGTGCGCGGGTTTTTCGGCTGGCTGTTCCACTTGCTGAACGTTCACCTCACCAAGATGATCCTGGCCGGCATGGTGCTGGGCGTACTCGCCGGCTGGCTGGTCTTCACCTACGTCCCCAAGGGCGAGGTGATGGTCTGGCCGTTCGGGGTCGAGGCTGACCTCAAGGACCACTACCTCAAGAGCTTCGGGCTGCTGTCCAGCATCTTCCTCAACCTGATCAAGCTGCTGGTCGCGCCGCTGATCCTCTCCACCATCGTCGTCGGCATCGCCCACATGGGTGACAGCGCGGCGCTGGGCCGGATCGGGTTCCGGGCGATCATGTGGTTCATTATCGCCAGCCTGATCTCGATTGGCCTGGGCCTGGTGATGGTCAACTTCTTCCAGCCGGGGGTCGGCGTCGATGTCAGCAGCGCCGCGGCCTCTTCGGTCGGAACCGTGGCCAAGCTCGATTTCTACGAATTCATCCTGCACATCTTCCCCAAGAACGCCTTCGATGCGATGGCGACCAACAATATCCTGCAGATCCTGGTGTTCAGCCTGTTCGCCGGGGTCGCGCTCTCCGCGCTGGGCGAAAAGGGCGCGCCATTGGTGCGCGGGGCCGATGCCCTGGCCGAAATGATGCTGCAGATCACCAGCTATGTGATGCGCTTTGCCCCCTTCGCGGTGTTCGGTGCGCTGGCCAAGGTGGTGGCGTCGAGCGGGCTTGGCATCCTGGGGACCTATGTCGAACTGGTGTCGGAGTTCTACCTGTCGCTCGGCATCCTGTGGTTGATCCTGCTCAGCATCGGAGCGCTGTTCCTGGGGCGGCGGATCTTCACTCTGATTCGCTACATCCGCGAGCCGATGATGATCGCTTTTTCGACCGCGTCGAGCGAGGCCGCGCTGCCCAAGCTGTTCGAACAGCTTGACCGGTTCGGCGTGCCGCGCCGGATTTCGGGCTTCATGCTGCCGCTGGGCTACAGCTTCAACCTTGACGGTTCGATGATGTACATGAGCTTCGCGACGATCTTTATCGCCCAGGCCTATGGCATCGACCTGTCGATCGGCACCCAGATCGCGATCCTGCTGACCTTGATGATCTCGTCCAAGGGCGTTGCCGCCGTGCCGCGGGCCAGCCTGGTGGTGATCACCGGCACGCTCGCGATGTTCGGGCTGCCGGTGGAAGGGGTGGCGATCATCCTGGCGATCGACCAGTTTCTCGACATGGGCCGCACCGCCACCAACGTGGTCGGCAATGCCGTGGCGACTTCGGTCATCACCAAATGGGAAGGCATGCTGGAGGTCGAGGAGCCGGAATTCGTCGAACACCCGCACGCCCCGGCGCACACTGCCGCGCATGGGCGGGCCGGGCTGGAACTCGATCCGTCGAACTTCGAGGATGAGACGAAGAAGTAAG
>PNJT01000116.1 GCA_013822005.1 Novosphingobium sp.
GCCCGGCCAGCGCCAGGCCCTCGACCATGCTCGCCGCGCCCAGCCGCGCGGTGAACCGGCGGTGGATGAACCAGCACGCGGTGCCCAGCGCAAATCCGGCCAGTCCGCGCTGGACCATCGTGGTCAGTCCGGGCAGGTCAAGCTCCGCCAGGTGCAGCGCCAGCCCCAGAACGCCTGCCCCCATCAGCGCCGCCATGCCCCAACGCCCGCCACGAAAGGCCAGCGCGGCTAACGCGTAGAGCAGCAGTTCGACCGAGATCGACCACCCTGCTCCGCTGTAGAAATTGGTCCGATCCGGAAAATAGCCATCGAGCAGCAGGAACGACGTGAAGGCATGCCCCGGCGAATGGGTGCCGGAAAACGGCGCATAGGCCGACAGCCCCTGGCTGCCGAACAGCCAGGCCAGCACTTCCAGCCCCAGCCCCGCCAGCACCATCACCGCGTGCAACGGCCAGACCCGCCCGATCCGCAAGATGGCATAGCGCACCAGCGAAAACCCCTGCGCCAGCCGCTCGCCATAAGCGGCCGCGATCACGAAGCCCGACAGCACGAAGAAGAAATCGACGAACAGTCCGCCATTGCGCAATAGCGACCAGCTGGCCGGGCCGTTCACCGCGACGATATGGTGCAGCGCCACCCCCAGGGCAGCAATCCCGCGCAGTGCGTCAAGCGCAGTGAAGCGGTGAGACGCTCCGCTGGCGTCTGTTACCACCACCGCTCCGGCCGGGCACTGAACCGGGCGCGCTGCTCGATTGCAAGGCCCGCGTTGAGCACGCCCTGCTCGTCAAAGGCCTTGCCGATGATCTGCAGGCCCAGCGGCAAGCCCTCGCGGTTGAGGCCTGCTGGCACCGACATCGCCGGGAGCCCGGCCAGCGAGGCGGGCACCGCGAAAACGTCGTTCAAATACATCGCCAACGGATCGTCGCTCTTTTCGCCGAGGCCAAAGGCGGCAGTGGGCGCGGTGGGGGCGAGGATCACGTCGCATGCGCTGAAGGCGGAGTTGAAGTCCTGCGCGATCAGGGTGCGGACTTTCTGGGCCTGGGTGTAGTAGGCATCGTAGAACCCGGCGCTGAGCACATAGGTGCCGATCATGATCCGGCGCTTGACCTCTGCCCCGAACCCGGCGGCGCGGGTCGCGGCGTACATGTCTTGCAGGCCGGCGCCCCCCCCAGATTCTTTGGCGGGCAGCTCGCGCAGGCCGTAGCGCACCCCGTCATAGCGGGCGAGGTTCGACGAGGCTTCGGCGGGGGCGATGATGTAATAGGCCGGCAGCGCATATTTGGTGTGCGGCAGGCTGATCTCGACAATCTCGGCCCCGGCGTCCTTGAGCCAGGCGATGCCCTGGTCCCACGAAGCCGCGACATCGGCGTCCATTCCGTCCATCCGGTATTCGGCCGGAACGCCGACGCGTCTGCCCGAAAGGTCGCCCGAGAGCCCGGCTTCCCATTGCGGCACCGGCAGATCAAGACTGGTCGCGTCCTTGGGATCGAACCCGGCCATCGCCTCGAGCATGATCGCGCAGTCGCGCACATCGCGCGCCATCGGCCCGGCCTGGTCGAGGCTGGAGGCGAAAGCGACGATGCCCCAGCGGCTGCAGCGGCCATAGGTGGGCTTGATCCCCGAAATGCCGGTGAAAGCGGCGGGCTGGCGGATCGAGCCGCCGGTGTCGGTGCCGGTCGCGGCGGGCGCGAGCCGCGCGGCAACCGCGGTCGAGCTACCGCCCGAACTGCCGCCCGGCGCCAGCGCGGCATTGCCGCCGTCATTGCGCCGCCAGGGCGAAATCACGTTACCGAAATAGGAAGTCTCGTTCGACGAGCCCATCGCGAACTGATCGAGGTTGAGCTTGCCCAGCATCCCCGCGCCCGCGTTCCACAGGTTCTGCGAGACGGTGCTTTCGTATTCGGGCGTGAACCCTTCGAGGATGTGGCTGGCCGCGGTGGTCTGCACGCCGTGGGTGGCGAACAGGTCCTTCATCCCGATCGGCACGCCGCCCATCTTGCCGAGCGGCTGGCCGGCAGCCCGCCTGGCGTCGGTCGCCTGCGCGGCCTCGATCGCCTTTTCGGGGGTGGTGACGATGAACGCATTGAGCGCAGCAGCGGCGGCGACATTGGCGTTGAACGCCTCGGCCACTTCGACCGCGGTGAAGTCCCCCTTGGCAACCCCGTCGCGGATTGCCGCGACGCCCAGATCGGTGAGGTCGGTCATCACTCAATCACCTTGGGCACGCCAAAGAACCCGTCCTGCCGCGCCGGCGCATTGGCCAGCACCGCATCGCGGCGCCCGCCGCCGGTCAGCGGGTCGGCGTCGATCGTGTCTTCGCGCAGGCGCAGCTTGTTCTCGATCACCGCGGTCATCGGTTCGACCCCGCTGACATCAACTTCACCCAGCTGTTCGACCCAGGCGAGGATCCCGTTGAGCTCGGGCACCATCGCCTCAAGCTCGGCCTCGCTCACCTTGATGCGGGCCAGCGCGGCGATCTTGGCCACGGTGGCGGTATCAACCGACATTGCGCGTCTATCCTCGTGATTACTGGGTCTTCGGCGTGGACTTCGGCGCGTCCTTGGCCGGAGCTTCTGCGCCCGCACCACCTTCGGCGCCAGCGGCCTGGGCCTGCTGCATGATGCTGCTGATCATCGCCGAACGCCGCTTGGCTTCTTTGGGCGACATGATCTCAACCACTTCGATATCGAACACCAGATCGCTGTTGGCCGGGATTTCGACTTCGTCAGTCTGCGGGTTGCGCTTTTCTTCCGGGCCATAGGCCTTGGCGGCCGGAATCTCGACGGTGTACTTGCCGCCCTTCTGGACCTTCAGCAGCGCCTCGTTGAAGCCGGGGATGGTCTGGCCGATTTCGAACGGGGTGCCATCGGGGATCAGGCCCGGCGGGATGCCCGGGGGCATGTTATCCAGCATGGAGCGCGAACGATCGAATTCCTTGCCGTTCGAAGCCAGCTTACCGACATATTTGACAAAGACCAGGTCGCCTTTCTTGGGCACCGGGCCGGTGCCGGCCTTGACCGTTTCAAACCCGACGCCCGGCGGCATCGAGGCCCAGGCGAGGCCGCCGGCGGCAAGCGCGACAGCGAGCACCCCCAGCCACAGCTTGGTCAGCGCGCCCTGGGCAATGGGCTGGAGCGGTACGCGGGTCACTTCGGTCATGCGGAATCCTGTCTGGTAGATATGCAAAAGGGCGCGGAATTGTTCCGCGCCCTCATGGCCTAACACAGCCCGCCATTCAAGCGGGTTGCGTGAGCTTACTTGACGCCGTCGCGTTCCATCCGCTTGCGCTCCATCTTGCGGGCGCGGCGGACAGCAGCGGCCTTTTCACGGGCGCGCTTTTCGCTGGGCTTTTCGTAGTGACGACGCAGCTTCATCTCGCGATAGACGCCTTCGCGCTGCAGCTTCTTCTTGAGCGCGCGCAGGGCCTGCTCGACATTGTTGTCGCGGACGAGAATTTGCATAAATTAAGCCACCTCACATACAACAGACCAGAGCCCCGCTTTGTCCCTCGCGGGGGTGCATCCACTTGAGTCGAAAAATACGAGATTGGCCGAATCCCTTGCAGGATCGGCTCTAACCGGCGGGCGGCTAGCACCATGTCCGCTGCTTGGCAAGCCTCAGTTGTAGCAAAATGCCTGCACAAGCCATCCTCAAGAGCCACCGAAACGGACCTATCTGCCCGCACCGACGCGCTAGAACTGGCGTAGTCGTGCGGTCGGCGGCATCGGACGCATCCCCCATGCGTCGCCACCCCCCCGGTGCCGCCGCCCTTCGCGCTTGCCGCTCGCCAGTCAGTCACCTAATGCCCCGGTGTGAGCAGCCCGCCATCCTTCCTTGCCGCATCGCTGTATGTCGCCCTGGGCGGCGGGTTGGGCGCGTGGCTGCGTTATGCCACGGGCCTCGCCTGGAGCCGGGCGATCGGCCCCGCTGCCGCCACGGCATTTCCCTGGGCGACTCTGAGCGTCAATGTCATTGGCAGCCTGGCCCTGGGCCTCCTGGCCGGCTGGCTGGCGCGCTATGGCTCGCACGGCGAGGGCTGGCGGCTGCTGCTGGGCGTGGGCGTCTTGGGCGGCTTCACCACTTTTTCCGCCTTCAGCCTGGAAATGGCCCTGCTGATCGAACGCGGCACGCCGGGCACGGCCTTTGCCTATGCGGCGATATCGGTATTGGCCGGGCTTGGCGCTTTGTTCGCCGGTCTGGCGATGATGAGGACCGCGCTATGAGCTCCGAAGTCCGCCAGTTCACCGTCGGCACCGATGATGAAGGCGTGCGGCTGGACCGCTGGTTCAAGCGCCATTTGCCACAAGTCGGCTTTGCCACGGTCAGCCGCTGGGCGCGCACCGGGCAGATCCGTGTCGATGGCAAGCGCGCCGATCCCGCCGACCGGCTGAGCGCGGGCCAGGTGCTGCGCGTGCCGCCGGGCGGCGAGCAGACCGAGAAGGGGCCGCGCCTGCGCAAGCCGCTGACCGAGGAGCAGCGCCTGCTGGCCAAGGACATGGTGATCCTGCGCACGCCTGCCGCCCTGGTGCTCAACAAACCGCCGGGCCTTGCCACGCAAGGCGGCAGCGGCACGCACGAGCATGTTGACGGCCTGCTCGATGCCTATGCCGACAACAATGGCCCGCGCCCGCGGCTGGTCCACCGGCTCGACAAGGATACCTCGGGCGTATTGCTGATCGCGCGCACCCCGGGCAGCGCGGCGTTCTTTTCCAAGCAGCTTTCGGGCCGCAATGCGCGCAAGATCTATTGGGCCTTGGTGATGGGCGTGCCGCAGATCGAGGACGGGCTGATCGAGCTGCCCTTGGCCAAGCAGCCCGGCACCGGCGGCGAGAAGATGATGGTCGATGAAAGCGGCGAGGGCCAGAGCGCCCGCACCCGCTATCGCGTGCTCGACCGGGCGGGCAACCGCGCCGCCTGGGTTGAGCTGCAACCCCTGACCGGACGCACCCACCAGCTGCGCGTGCATATGGCGGCGATCGGCCACCCGATCGTTGGCGACGGCAAGTACGGCGGCAAGGACGCGTTCCTTTCGGGCACGATCAGCCGCAAGATGCACCTCCACGCGCGGCGCCTGATCATGCCCGCACCCGGCGGGGAAGAGATCGACGTGACCGCCGAATTGCCCGAACATTTCGCCGCCTCCATGGCCGGCCTGGGTTTTGACGAAATGGACGGCGCGCAGATCCCGCTGCCCCCGCCGCCGCCGCCGCGCGAGGTTAAAAAGGCCGAAGCCAAGGCCCACGCCAAGCAATACCGCAAGGAAAGACGGGGCGAGCGCCGCAAGCGCGGTGAGAGCGATGGCGCGCCAAAGCGGGCTCCGGCGCGCAAGGGTCCGGTGAAGGCTGCGGGCAGGCCTGCTGCGAAGGGACCGGCCAAGGATCCGGCGAAAGGTCCAGTCAAGCCGAGGAAGCGCTGATGCACCCCAATTCCGCCTTCCGCCACCCAGACCGCGCGCTGCTCGAATCGCTGGTTGAGGAAGTCGGCTTCGGGATGGTCTTTGCGGCAACCCCCGATGGCCCGCGCGTAGCCCATGCGCCCTTGCTGTGGACCGGGGACGGCGCGCTGCAATTCCACCTGGCGCGCGGCAACGCCCTGACCAAACACCTCGACGGCACCACCGCGCTGGTCGTGGTCAACGGTCCCGATGGCTATATCAGCCCGCGCTGGTACCCCGATGGCGGAGCCGATCAGGTGCCCAGCTGGAACTATGCCGCGGTTGAGCTGGAAGGCCGGGTCCGGCGGATGGACGACGATGGCTTGCTGGGGCAGGTCAGTGCGCTGTCTGACAAGCACGAGGCGCGGATTGCCCAGGGTGAGCCCTGGACCATCGACAAGCTCTCTGACCTGCGCCGCATTGGCCTGCTGAAAGCGATCGCCGGGTTCGAACTGGAAGTGCAGGCCTGGCGCGAAACCTTCAAGCTCAGCCAGAACAAGGATGCACAGAGTGCTGCGGCGCTGGCCGATGGGCTTGAGGCCGAAGGCGCAGTGGCCATCGCGCACCTGATGCGGAGCCTGGCACCGTGACTACCCTGACTGCCCCCTGCCCCGTTCGTCCCGAGCGAAGTCGGGGGACCGCGATCACCCACCACATCCCGTTCGTGTCGAGCGAAGTCGAGACACAGCGCGCAGCATCTCGACTTCGCTCGATGCGAACGGGAGTGGGCGCTGTGGATCAGTCCCTCGACTTCGCTCGTGACGAACGGGTTTGGGTGGGGCGTTTGGTTCTCGGCACTGGCGAATTTACGCAATGACCCGCCGCCTTGCCCTGTTCGACTGCGACGGCACGCTGGTCGATGGCCAGGCCGGGGTGGTCCACGCGATGGAAGCCGCTTTCGCCGAACTGGCCCTGCCCGCGCCCGACCGGCACCTGGTGCGGCGGATTGTTGGATTGAGCCTGCCGCAGGCGATCCACGCACTGGCCCCCGATGCGGACGAAGATGTTCGCGCCGAGCTTGACGCCGCCTACCGCCGGATCTTCCGCGCGCACCGCGAAGGCGGGCATCTGGTCGAACCGCTTTATGACGGGATCGCCGAACTTGTCGTGCAGCTCAGCGAAGAGGGTTGGGTGCTGGGCGTTGCCACCGGCAAGAGCCAGCGCGGGCTGGAGCATTGCCTGGCCACCCACGGCCTGACCACATGCTTTGCCACGCTGCAAACCGCCGACAACCACCCGTCCAAGCCGCATCCCTCGATGATCGATGCCGCGCTGGCCGAAACCGGGGTGGCGCGCGAACACTGCGTGATGATCGGCGATACCCAGTTCGACATGGCCATGGCGGTGGGTGCCGGGGTGCGTGCCCTGGGGGTCGATTGGGGCTATCACAGCACCCACGAACTGTTCGAAGCGGGTGCCGAGGCGGTTGCCGCCAGCCCCGCGCAGTTGAAGGAGCTGCTGAAATGAATGTCAACCAAGCCAGTGAAGCCGATGCCAAGACCCGCTTCTTCATCCTTTCGGCCGTCCGCCTCGCCAGCCTGGCGCTGATCGCGGTGGGCATGGCGATCATTGCCGGCAAGATCGACATTCCCAAGCCCGCCGGGATCGCCTTTGCGATTTTTGGCCTGCTTGAGCTGCTGCTCTTGCCGCGGTTTCTGATCCGCAAGTGGAAGTCGCCGACCGAATGAAGCGGTTCTGGAAGGATGTCGGGGTCAGCGAGGTTGCGGGCGGCTTCTCCGTCACGCTCGATGGCTGCGCGCTGAAGACCCAGGGCAATCGCGCGCAAGTGGTGCCCCTGCGCCCGCTGGCCGAAGCACTGGCCGCCGAATGGGCAGCGCAGGGCGAGACGATTGACCCCTCCGGCTTCGTGCTGCGCGATCTGGCCGACATGGCAATCGACGTGATCGCCGAAGACCGCAAAACCACCATCGCCAGCCTGCTGCGCTACGCCGAAACCGATACGCTGTGCTACCGCGCCGAAGTGGACGAACCGCTCCACGCCCGCCAGCTCGAGCTGTGGGAGCCGCTACTGCTGGCCGCCGAAGCGCGCTGGGACGTTCATTTTGAGCGCATTTCCGGCGTGATCCACCGCCCGCAAGCCCCCGCCACGCTGGCGCGGCTCAAGGCTGTGCTCGAAGCCAAGGATACATTCGCGCTCTCGGCCCTCGCCACGCTGACCCCGCTCAGCGCCTCGCTGATGGTGGGCCTCGCCGCACTGGAGGGGGGTGCCGACGCCCGTCAGCTGTGGACCGCAGCAGAGCTTGAGGAAGACTGGCAGGCCGAACTGTGGGGCCGTGACGAGGAGGCCGAGGCACGCCGGGCCAAGCGCTTTGCCGCCTTCGTCGCAGCGATGGACTTTGCGAAGCTGGCATAGGGTTAAGTCCAGACCCAGAGAATCTCTGGTTCCCCCGACCCCGTCTATGCTGAGCTTGTCGAAGCACTGTCCTTTTCTTCGTGCCGCTGGGCGCGACTGCCTGAAGAAAAAGACGGCCCTTCGACAAGCTCAGGGCAGACGGACTTGGGGATGGACAATTCGATTCACGAAGGACGTCTCAGCCCGCCGTCATCCACTCCGCCACCTGGCCCGCCACATCGTTGGCCGCCTGGTTGAGCGCTGGGCCGACAAATTCAGGCTTGGGCTGGACGCCGGGTACTGTGGCCTCGAACCGCTTGGTCTGGACTTCGCCCTTGGGTCCGGTGCGCATCGCGTCATAGCGGACCACGACTGACTGGCTGCGCGCGTCGAAGCCCATGTCGATCAGCCGTCCTGAAAGCCGCGTGCCGCCCGCTGCCGCGGCCTGGGTGTCTTCGAGCACCAGCGCCTGGGTGCGGGTGCGCAGCGTTTCC
>PNJT01000117.1 GCA_013822005.1 Novosphingobium sp.
CCACATAGCGCTGGATGAATTGCGCCGCAGTAGTCGAGCCGCCCTCGCGCGGGCCGACGTTCTTCATGTCGGCGATCGGGCTGTCGATCAGCTTGTCATAGGCCGGGCCCATCGGCATCCGCCACAGCGTATCGCCCGAGGCCGTGCCCGCAGAGATCAGCTTTGCGGCCAAGCCATCATCGTTGGAGTAGATCCCGCCGTGCTCGTGGCCCAGCGAGATGATAATTGCGCCGGTCAAGGTGGCCAGATCGATCACCGCAGTCGGCGAATACTCTTTCTGCACCCAGGTGATCGCATCGCACAGCACCAGGCGGCCTTCGGCGTCGGTGTTGATCACTTCGACCGTCTGGCCGGACATGGTTGTCACCACGTCGCCGGGGCGCTGGGCATTGCCATCGGGCATGTTTTCAACCAGCCCGCAGACTGCGACGATATTTGCTTTCGCCTTGCGCCGCGCGATGGCGAGCATGGCCCCGGCCACTGCCCCGGCTCCGCCCATGTCCCACTTCATGTCTTCCATGCCAGCCGCCGGCTTGATGCTGATCCCGCCGGTATCGAACGTCACGCCCTTGCCGACGAATGCCGTGGGCTTGGTTCCCGGCGCGCCGCCGTTCCATTCCATCACCAGCAGGCGCGGCGGGCGGACCGAGCCCTGGGCCACGCCCAAGAGCGCGCCCATGCCCAGCTTCGTCATCTCCGCCTCTTCAAGCACGCGGACCTTGATTCCTGCGGCTTCAACGCGCGGGCGAACGCGTTCGACGAAGCTTTCAGGGTAAATGATATTGGCCGGTTCGGTCACCAGTTCGCGGGTCAGTTCGACCCCGTCGGCCAGCGCCTTTTCCACATTCCAGGCCGCTTCGGCACCTTCGGGCGCACCGGCCACGCGGATCGTGGTGAGCGAGGCCTGCTGATCAGCCGGCAGCTTGGTGCGATAGACATCGTGGCGCCAGCCGCGCAGCCGCGCACCCAGGATCACTGCGGCGGCCTCTGCCGCGCCCAGCCCGGCGTCCGACAGGTCGATCGTCACCGCGCTCTCACCCGAGGCGATGTATTTGGCGGTGATCGCCGCCCCGGCGCGTTCGAGCGAGGCGATGCGGTCTTTCGCGCCCTTCTCCCCGGCCCCGGCCAGCGCGACGCGCACCACCGTGCCATCACGGCTGACAAAGCCTTCGTGCAGCTGCCCGGACTTGCCGGTGAACCGGCTGGCCTTGGCCCCTTCGGCCAGCACCGGATCAAGCGTGGCATCAAGGCTGTCCTGATTGACGACATGGGCCACCGGGCTGGTTGTGACGGGCAGCGTGGCAGAGACGAATTCGACTTTCATGGTTACTCCCTGGGGAAATCGGACACGGCGGGACCAGCAGTTGCCGTCCCGCGATGGCATGGATTGCAGTTAGGCGTGGGCGGTGCGATAGGCAAGTCATGGTCCTTCCTATGCGGCGCTGCTTGCCGCACTTCTTGCTGCCTGCTTTTCGCCGCCGCGCGTCGGGTGCGTTGATCGCGCTTGGCCTCTCGATCCTGCCGGCCAGCGCCTTTGCGCAAGAGGCCTCTCCCGCCGAGGAGGCCCCCACCCCGCTCGATATCAAGGAAGGCGATGTGATCGGCTTCGAAGCCGATGGTGCCGCCTATGACGACAACAAAGACCAGATCAGCGTTTCGGGCAATGTGTGCTGCGCCGCGGCCAGCAATCGGTCCGCGCCGACAAGGTTACCTGGGATCGCAAGAGCGGCCAGATCGTGGCCGAAGGCAACATCCGCTTCGTCGATCAGGACGGCAACCAGCTGTTCACCGACCGGCTGGAACTGACCGACGAGCTCAAGGCCGGGGCGATGCAGAACATGCTCTATGTCCTGCGCGAAGGCGGGCGGCTGGCGGCGCAAAGCGGCGAGCGCGGCGAAAATGGCCAGGTGATCCTGCAAAACGCCGCCTATTCGGCTTGCGCAGTGGAAGACAGCCAGGGCTGTTCGCGCCGCCCCAGCTGGCGGCTGACCGCCAAGCGGGTGGTGTTCGATCCCGATAGCAAGACCGTGCGCTTCCATGGCTCGCGGATCGAACTGTTCGGGGTTTCGCTGCTGCCGATGCCAACGATCACTTTGGCCACCGATGGCCGCCCGATCTCGGGGCTGTTGATCCCGGACGTCCAGTTGTCAGCCTCGAACGGGGTGCAAATTTCGGACACCTGGTATCAACGGCTGGGCCCCAACCGCGATCTTTCGGTGACCGGCTACATTTACACCGAAGCGCTGCCGATGGTCTCGGCGCAGTACCGTCAGATCACCGGCGCGGGTGCTCTTCAGGTCACTGGCTACGCCACGCGCAGTTCACGCATCCCGATTGGCGGCAACCCGACCAGCAGCCAGAAGGACTTCCGTGGCTACCTCTATGCCAATGGCCGGTTCCAGTTCACCCCGAACTGGAGCCTGACTTTCTCATCACGGCTGACTTCCGACCGCACCTTCCTGCGCCGGTACGACATCAGCCGCGATGACCGGCTGCGCTCAACTGTGAACCTGGAGCGGATTGCGCCTGACAGCTATCTCTCGATCGCTGGCTGGGCGACGCAGACCTTGCGGGTTGGCGACCCCCAGGGGCAGGTTCCCGTCGCCATACCGGTAATCGACTATCGCCGCCGGCTGAGCGATCCCTGGCTGGGCGGACGGGTTCAGTTGCAGGCCAATTCGCTGGCGATTACCCGCAGCAGCGGGCAGGACACCCAGCGCGCCTTTGCCAGCGCGCAGTGGGATCTGCGCCGGATCACCCCGATGGGCCAGGAGCTGACCCTGACCGCGCTGGCCCGCGGTGATGTCTATCATTCGGATGAGAACGCGCTGAGCCCGACCGTGTCCTATCGCGGCAATCCCGGCTGGCAGACCCGCGGCATGGCCAGCGTGGCTTTCGATGCCAAATGGCCGCTGGTTGGCAGCTTCATGGGCGGAACCCAGGTGCTGACCCCGCGCATCCAGATCGTTGCCAGCCCGACGCTGCGCAATCTTGAGGTTCCCAACGAAGACGCCCGCGCGATCGATCTGGAAGATTCGAACCTCTTCGCGCTCAACCGCTTTCCCGGTTACGACCGGATCGAGGACGGGGTGCGCTTTACCTATGGGTTCGACTGGCAGTTCGATCGGCCGGGCTGGCGGATTTCGACCACCGTCGGCCAGTCCTATCGCCTGACCGACCGCCCGACCCTGCTGCCCGACGGCACCGGGCTTTCGACCCGCACTTCCGACATCGTCGGGCGGACCGAGGTGCGGTACCGCGAATTCGTCAAGTTCACGCACCGCTTCCGGCTCGACAAGGACGATTTCGCGGTGCGCCGAAACGAATTCGACGCCGCAATCGGGACCCGGCGGACTTACCTGGAGGTCGGCTACCTCAGGCTCAACCGCGATGTTTCGAGCGGGATCGAGGACCTCAAGGACCGCGAGGAAGCGCGGATCGCTGGCCGGATCGGCTTTGCCCGCTATTGGTCGTTCTTCGGCTCGGGCGTGTTCGACCTGACCGGGATCAGCGACGATCCGGCGCTGGTCGGGGTCGATGGCTTCCAGCCGATCCGCACGCGGCTGGGCGTGGCCTATCAGGACGATTGCCTGGAAATCGATTTCACCTGGCGGCGTGACTTCGTGGCAAACGGTGACGCGCGGCGCGGCAATACCTTCCAGATCCACATCGCTCTGCGCAATCTGGGCTTCCGGTGACAAGCGCGACTGCACGATTGGCAGGCCCGAACAAGTGCGCTATCCGCGCTCGCTCAGGCAAGGTTAAGCCGCGCGGCGGCATTGGCCCGGCAACTTCGGCGCGATGTTCGCGCGGCAATTGGGATTTTTGACACGGTGACTTCAGCCTCACGTTTCCGCACCCTTTCGCGACTTGCCCTGGTTCCGCTGGCGATGTTCGCCGTGGTCCCGGCCGGGCCGCTGATGGCCCAGCAGGGCGGTCTGAGCCTGCCCGAAAACCCGCAATTGTTCGGCCAGCAGGACCCCAACAACCGCAAGGCGATGGTCGTCGTCAACGGCGAGGTGATCACCGGCACCGATATCGATCAGCGCGTCGCGCTGGTGGTTGCGGCCAGCGGCGGCAAGATTGGCCCCGAAGAAATCCAGCGGGTGCGCACGCAGGTTCTGCGCAACCTGGTGGACGAAACGTTGCAGATCCAGGAAGCCCGATCACAGGACATGACGATCGAGGATGCCGAGGTTGACGCCTCGTATGGCCGGGTCGCCCGGCAGAATTTTGGCCAGGACCCCAAGGCGCTTGACGCTTACCTGACCAAGATCGGTTCCTCCCCGGCCTCGCTCAAGCGGCAGATCCGCGGCGAAATGGCCTGGCAGCGGCTGCTGCGCCGCAATGTCACCCCCTTCGTCAACGTTTCCGACGATGAAGTGCGCGACGTGATCAAGCGCCAGGAAGCCGCCAAAGGCACCGAGGAATACCGGGTCGGCGAGATCTTCCTTTCGGCCAACAGCGAAAACCGCGAGGCCGTGCTGCAGAACGCGCTCAAGATCGTTGAGCAGATCAAGCAGGGCGGCAACTTCGTGGCCTATGCCCGCCAGTTCTCCGAAGCTTCGACCGCGGTGGTCGGCGGCGATCTGGGCTGGGTGCGGCTGGGCATGCTGCCGCAGGAAATCGATTCTGTGCTGGTGACCATGAACAATGGCCAGCTGGTCGGCCCGATCGAGATTCGCGGCGGCTTTTCAATCATATTGCTGATCGACAAGCGCACGGTGCTGACCGCCGATCCCCGCGATGCGGTGCTCAGCCTCAAGCAGGTGCTGATCCAGTTCCCGGCCGGGATGACCGAGGCCAAGGCGCTGGAACGCGCCAACGCCTTTGGCGAGGCCGCCAAGGGTATCCGCGGCTGCGGCACGGTCGAACCGGTTGCCCAGCAGTTCGGCGGTGAAGTGGTTTCGAGCGACCAGGTCAAGGCCCGCGATCTGCCCCCCGCGCTGCAGCAGCTGGTGCTGGCACGCAATGTTGGCGAGGCGACCCAGCCGTTCGGTTCGCTCAAGGAAGGCGTCAGCATCCTGGTGCTGTGCGGCCGCGACGATCCGCAGGCGGCCGGTGGACCGACCTTTGAATCGGTCGAAGAGCAGCTTCTGGAAGAACGCACGAACAAGCGCTCGCAGGCCTATCTGCGCGACCTGCGCCGCGACGCGGTAATCGACTACGGCAACTGAAGAGCCTGTCCTGATGAGGTGGAAGCACCGGCACGGAGCCGATTTTGGCTCAGCGCGAGGCGCGAGGAGGGAGCCATGCCATCGCATAGTGACCGACGAGAAACGCTGCGATGGGCCAACATCGGCCCGCCCCTGCGGGGTCGCGTCAGGAAGGCCGCTGGCTGCGTCGCATCGATTGCAGGGGCAACCAGCCCCTGCTGCACGCCGCTCCTGTGCAGCGGCCTTCCTGACGCGATGACGGTGTTTCCACCTCGTCAGGACAGGCTCTGACGATGGAGTTCCCGCCCCTCGCGGTATCGCTGGGCGATCCGGCAGGGGTCGGGCCAGAGCTGATCGCCGAAGCTTGGGCTCGCCGCGAGGCTGAGGAGCTGCCCCCGTTCTTCGTGGCCGGCGGGGCCGATATACTGCGAAGTGCCGCCCGTACACGCGGCCGCGAACTGCCGGTGATCGAAATCTTCCACCCCGCCGAGGCGCTGGAGCTGTTCGGCCATGCCCTGCCGGTGCTGGCCGGGGCCGATGGCCTCTGCACGCCCGGCCAGCCAAGCCGCGAAGGCGCCGAGCTGGCGCTGGCTTCGCTGACCGAAGCGACCGAGCTGGTCTGCGCCGGAGAGGCCGCGGCGCTGGTCACCGCGCCGATCGCCAAGGCGCGGCTGGCCGAAGTCGGCTTCGACCATCCCGGCCAGACCGAATTCGTCGCCGCGGCCTGTTCCTATGCTCCCGGGGACGCGGTGATGATGCTGGCTGGCCCGCAATTGCGGACCGTGCCGCTGACCGTGCATGTCGCGTTGAAGGACGTTCCGGGACTGATCACCCCGGCGCTGATCCAGCGCAAGGCGCGGATCGTGGCCTCGGCGCTCTACCGCGATTTCGGGATCGCCAGCCCCCGCCTCGCGGTCGCCGCGCTCAACCCGCACGCGGGCGAAGACGGGCGGATGGGCCGCGAGGATATCGACATTGTCGCGCCCACCATCGCCGCGCTTGCCGCCGAAGGGATCGCCATTACCGGGCCTCATGCCGCCGACGGCCTGTTCACCGCCCATGCCCGCGAAAGCTATGACGTGGCGCTGTGCATGTACCACGACCAGGCACTGATCCCCTTGAAAGCGCTCGCTTTCGACAATGGCGTCAATGTCACGCTGGGCTTGCCGGTGGTGCGGACCAGCCCCGATCACGGCACTGCCTTTGCCATCGCCGGGCAGAACCTAGCCAATCCCGGCGCGACAATTGCGGCGATCCGGATGGCCGGTGAATGCGCGGCAAGGCGCTTGGGGCTGCTGGATGACTGACCTGCCACCGCTGCGCGAAGTCATCGCCCGGCATGGCCTCCAGGCAACCAAGGCGTTGGGCCAGAACTTCCTGTTCGACGAGCAGCTGCTGGGCCGGATCGCCGCGATCCCCGGCAAGCTGGCCGGGCAGCAAGTGCTCGAAGTCGGCCCCGGCCCCGGCGGCCTGACCCGCGCCTTGCTGCGCGCCGGGGCGCAGGTCACCGCGATCGAAATGGACCGCCGCTGCCTGCCCGCGCTGGCCGAACTGGCCGAGGCCTTCCCCGGCCAGCTGCGCGTGATCGAAGGCGATGCGACCAAGGTGCCGCACGGGATCGAGGGGCCCTACCACGTGGTCGCCAACCTGCCCTACAATGTCGGCACCGCGCTGTTCGTTGGCTGGCTGGGGGGTGAGGCATGGCCGCCCGCCTGGGCCAGCCTGACTTTGATGTTCCAGCTCGAAGTCGCGCAGCGGATCGTCGCCGAAGTCAACTCCGATGCCTATGGCCGCTTGGCAGTGCTGGCCCAATGGCGCAGCGAGGCAAAGATCGCGATGAAGGTCCACCGCAGCGCCTTCACCCCGCCGCCCAGGGTGATGAGCGCGGTGATTCACGTTACCCCGGCTGAAATGCCGCAGGGTGTGTCGGCCAGGAAACTCGAACGCCTGACCGAACTGGCTTTCGGCCAGCGCAGGAAGATGCTGCGGCAGAGCCTCAAGGGCTTGCCTGGTGCGCTTGAGGCGCTGGAAAAGCTGGGCATCGATCCACAGCGCCGGGCCGAAACCTTGAGTGTGGACGAGTTCGTGGCGGTTGCGAAAGCGCTCAGCTAGCACCGCAAATTTGCATTCTGCTGTTCTGGGAGTAAGGCCAGGCATGACTGACGAGAACTCCCACATTCCCGAACCGCTGGATCGGATCCAGCAAAACGTGCTGGCCAAGGCCGAACGGCGTTTGCTCAACTGGCTCTGCCCGCGGCTGCCGATGTGGGTCACGCCCGATAAATTGACAGGCTTTGGCGTGTTTGGCGCGGTTGTGGTGTTCTTCGGCTACGCGCTCAGCGGCAGTTCGTTGCATTGGCTGTGGCTGGCGATCCTGGGCTATGTATTCCAGTGGTTCGGCGACTCGCTTGACGGCAGCATCGCCCGCTGGCGCAAGATCGAACGCCCCAAGTACGGATATTTCATCGACCATAGCGTCGATGGCCTGGTGATCCTGCTGATCATGGCCGGCATGGGGATGAGCCCCTATGTGCGCATGGATGCCGCATTGTTTGCGACAGTCGGTTACTTGCTGTTGTCAATCCACGCCTATCTTGCGGCGCGCGTGCTGAGCGAATTCAAGCTGTCTTATTTGAACTTCGGCCCGACCGAGCTGCGCTTCTTGCTGATCGGATTGACCCTGGCAATGATGATGCTGGGTCCTGACGCCGGGCGCACCGACGAACGTACCACCGGGTTTGATTGGTTTGTCGCGATCGCCGCAATTGTCCTCAACGCGCTGTTCATCTGGCAAACGCTGGTCACCGCGCGGCGGCTGGACCTGATGGAGCGGCCGAAGGATTAGAGCCACTTGGGCAAAACCTGACCCAAATTCCGTCTATGCTGAGCTTGTCGAAGCACTGCCCTTTTCTTCGTGCCCCGCCCGCAACCGCTTGAAGAAAAGAGCAGTGCTTCGACAAG
>PNJT01000118.1 GCA_013822005.1 Novosphingobium sp.
CGCCGATCGACTTCAGTTTTGAGCCGCCTTTGCCCAGCACGATGCCTTTCTGGCTGTCGCGGGCGATGACGATCTGCTGGTGGATTTCGACCGAGCCGTCCTTGCGGCTCGTGTAGCTTTCGGGGCGGACGGTGCTGTCATAGGGCAGTTCGTCGTGGAGCTGGCGGTAGAGCTGCTCACGGGTGATTTCGCAGGCCAGCAGGCGTTCGCTGGCGTCGGAGACCTGGTCTTCGGGGTAATGCCAGGCGCTTTCGGGCATCAGTGCGGCCAGCCGCGTCTTGAGTTCGGCCACGCCGTCGCGGGTCAGCGCGGAGATGAAGAACACCTCGTCGAACTGACCTTCTCCGGCGAGCGCCTGGGCACTGACCAGCAGCGGCTCCTTGGCCACTTCATCAACCTTGTTGAGCACCAGGATCTTGCGCTCCGGGCGGTTCTTCAGGCTGGTCAGGATCGGATCGAGGTAATCGAGCCGCTTCTTGCGGCCATCGACCACCAGCAGGATCGCATCGGCCTCGGCCGCGCCTTCCCAGACCGCGTGGACCATCGCCCGGTCGAGCCGGCGCTTGGGTTCGAACAGGCCGGGGGTGTCGGCCAGGATGATCTGCGCCTCCCCTTCCAGCGCAATCCCCATCAGGCGGGCGCGGGTGGTCTGCGCCTTGGCGCTGACGATCGCGACTTTCTGGCCGACCAGGGCGTTGACGAGGGTGCTCTTGCCCGCATTGGGCGCGCCGATAACGGCGACGAGGCCGCAGTGCTGGGTCTGTGGGGTGGATGTCATATTCGGGCCTATAGAGGGTTCGCGCGAAGACGCGAAGGCGCGAAGATCACTTTATTGCGGCGAAGCCGCTTCCAAGCCTCACCACTGAGACAAATTGAACCAGGCCTGCGGCGCAGCACAACCTCTTCGCGCCTTCGCGCCTTCGCGCGAACCATTCCGCATTGGAGGCTAACCGAACCTTGCCAAAAAGGCCTCAGCCGCCGCGGTCTCGGCCTCACGCATGCTGGTGCCGGTGGCCTCCGCCTCGCCTACGCCTTTGACCGCAACCGCCACGGTAAACCGCGCCGCATGATCGGGGCCGCTGCGCTCAACCAGCCGATACTCGGGCATCTTGCGGCGGTTGCCGGCGGCCCACTCCTGCAGCGCGCTTTTGGGGTGCTTGGCCTTGCCGGCCTTGCCTGCGACCAGGTCTTCCCACAGGTGGCGGACCATCTCGGCGGTCGCCTCAAAGCCTTGCGTCACAAAGCTCGCGCCGATCAGCGCCTCCATCACGTCGCCCAGGATATTGTCGCTGTCTTGCCCGCCATCGTCGCGGGCCTGCTTGCCCAGCTTGATATGCGCACCCAAGCCAATCTGACGCGCCACGGCCGCGCAGCTGGTGCGGCTGACCAAGGCGTTGAGCCGCTGCGAGAGCTTGCCCTCGTCACCGGTATCAAGCTTGTAGAGCCATTCGGCGATCACCATGCCCAGCACCCGGTCGCCCAGGAACTCCAGCCGCTGGTAGTCGCGGAGATGCCCGGTGCTGCCGTGGGTCAGCGCCTCAAGCCACAAGGCCTCGTCAACCGGCGGGCGGCCCGCCAGCGCGGTCAGGAAAGCGTGGGTTTCGGTTTCGAGCATGTCCGTCCCCCTTAACCGTTCGTCCCGAGCGAAGTCGAGGGACTTCGGCCTAAATCCAACCCCCGTTCGTGTCGAGCGAAGTCGAGACACCACGGCGCGGCATCTCGACTTCGCTCGATGCGAACGGGTGTTGTGCGAAAAAAGACCCCTCGACTTCGCTCGGGGCGAACGGGGCGTTGGCTTAGAACGTCCCGCCCAGGCGGTTCCAGCGCGCGGCGCTGAACCAGGTCCAGGGCTTGAGCCATTCGGCCCCGCCATCGGTGGACCACATCATCACCGTGGCGCGGCCTAGCAGGTTGTCCACCGGAACAATGCCGATCCCGCCGCCGGGTTCGGCCGGATAGCGGCTGTCCTGCGAATTGTCGCGGTTGTCGCCCATCAGGAAGACGTGGCCTGCGGGAACGATGAAGGGATCTGTATCGTCCTTGGGGTGCGCGCCCAGGTCGAGCACTTCATAGCTTGTCCCGCCAGGCAGCGTTTCGGTGAAGCGCGGATAGCGGCAGACGTCCGCACCTTCAGCGTTCTTGGCCATGAACTGGCTGGAATAGCAGCGGGTGTTGGGGCTGACCGCCACTTCGAAATCGGCGATCCGCACCTTGGGCACGGCCGCGTTGTTGAGCCACAGCTGGCCGCCCTTCATCTGCACCGTGTCGCCGGGCAGGCCGATCACGCGCTTGATCCAGTCCTGGTCGTCATGCGCCGGGGCCTTGAACACCACCACGTCGCCGCGCTCGGGATTGGAGGCGATGATCCGCTTTTCAGGAAGCAGGGGCAGGCCGAAAGGCAGCGACCGCTGCGAATAGCCATAGGGCCACTTGGCGAGCAGCAGGTAATCGCCGTTGATCAGCCGCGGCACCATCGATTCGCTGGGGATGTAGAACGGCGCGAAGATGAAGCTGCGGAAGATCACCACGGCCAGGGCCAGCTTGAGCACGAAGACAGGGAACGAATCCTCCTTCTTCACCTTCTTGGCAGGCGTGGCGGTGGCATCGGCCGGGGTGTCGGCAGCGGTGGGGGCGGGGTGTGCGGGTGTTTCACTCATCGGCACTGTCCTTGTTGGCCTATCGGGCGCGCGTCAAGTCCTATGGTGTATTACATGAATAGAACACTAACGGCACCTGAATATGTTTTCCCCGCTTGGCGCGGCCCACGCAGGCGGGCATAGCCGCTTTCGACCAAGGGCAGGAGTTTGGCGATGAGCGACGCGATTGCAGCAACATGGCAGGCGCTTGAGGCATTGCCAAAGCGCACGCTGAAGGACTTGTTTGCCGACAAAGCGCGGCTCGAGAGGTGGTCGGGCAAGCTCGATTTGCCGGGCGGGGCGGTGCGGTTTGACTGGTCGAAGACGCACCTCGATGCCGATAACGCTGCTGCCTTCTTGAAGCTGGCCGAAGCGACCGGCTTTGTGCAGAAGCGCGGCGCGATGTTTGCGGGCGAGGTGATCAACGTGACCGAAGGACGCGCAGTCGAACATACCGCGCTACGCGGGGTAGGGCGCGAGACCAGCACCGAGGAAGCTTTCGCGCTGCATCTCAGGATGAAGAGCCTGGTCGAGGCGATCCACGCCGGGGTGCTGGGCGAGGTCAAGCACCTGATCCACATCGGCATCGGCGGATCGGCGCTGGGCCCGGCGCTGGCGATCGATGCGCTGACCCGTGACGGGGCGATGGCCCAAGTCCACGTGGTCTCCAACATCGACGGCTGCGCATTGGAAGCCGCGTGCAAGGCCTGCGATCCCGCCACCACCTTGATCGCGGTGGCCAGCAAGACGTTCACCACCACCGAAACCATGACCAACGCCCATTCGGCGCTGGATTGGCTGGAGGCCAATGGCGTGGCCGATCCTTATGGCCGGGTCGTGGCGCTGACTGCCTATCCCGACAAGGCGGTCGAATGGGGCGTCGATGAAACCCGCGTGCTGCCCTTTTCGGAAAGCGTCGGCGGGCGTTATTCGCTGTGGTCGTCGATCGGCTTTCCGATCGCGCTGGCGCTGGGCTGGGAGGAGTTCGCGCAGTTCCTTGATGGAGCGGCGGCGATGGACCGGCATTTCCTTGAAACCCAGGGCCTCGACAACCTGCCGCTGCGTGCGGCGTTTGGCGATCTCTATTACTCGCGGCTGCGCGGCTGCCAGACCCGCGCCTGCTTTGCCTATGACGAGCGGCTGCGGCTGCTGCCGAGCTATCTCCAGCAGCTGGAAATGGAGAGCAACGGCAAGCGCGTGAAGGCCGATGGCTCGCCCGTCGATGGCCCGACCGCGCCGATCACCTGGGGCGGGGTGGGGACCGATGCCCAGCACGCGGTGTTCCAGCTGCTGCATCAGGGAACCAACCTGGTGCCGGTCGATTTCATCGCCGCGATCGCGCCCGGCGATGACCTTGACCCGGCGCACCACAAGAGCCTGCTGGCCAACTGCTTCGCCCAGGGTGCGGCGCTGATGGCGGGCAAGGAGGCCAAGGACCCGGCCCGCGCCTATCCCGGCGACCGGCCCAGCGCGACGATCCTGTGCGAGGAGCTGAACCCGGCGACGCTGGGGGCCTTGATCGCTTTCCACGAACACCGCACTTTCGCCAATGCGGTGCTGATGGAGATCAACGCTTTCGACCAGTTCGGGGTGGAACTGGGCAAGGAGATCGCCAAGGCGATCGATGCCGGGGGCACGACGTTTGATGCCAGCACCGAGGCGCTGCTCAGGGAGGCGGGGATCAAGTGAATCCCCCTCCCGCTTGCGGGAGGGGTTAGGGGTGGGCCAGCCAGCAGCCAAGCACCAATGCCGATACACCCACCCCCGACCCCTCCCGCAAGCGGGAGGGGGGAAGATCATCTATCAGCCCAACCACCAAAACCGTTTGGCAAACCACCCCCCGACACCCCATATCGCGCCGCATGACAGACTTTGACTATGACCTGTTCGTGATCGGTGCCGGTTCCGGCGGAGTCCGCGCCAGCCGTATCGCCGCTTCGCATGGTGCCCGCGTTGCCGTGGCGGAAGAGTTCCGGATTGGCGGGACCTGCGTGATCCGGGGCTGCGTGCCCAAGAAGCTGCTGGTCTATGGCTCGCACTTCGCGGAAGACCTTGCCGATGCCCGCCGGTTTGGCTGGGATACCAGCGCCGCGACCTTCGACTGGCCGACTTTGCGAGACAATGTCGCGGCGGAAGTTGACCGGCTCGAAGGGCTTTACGGTCAAACCTTTGCCAACGCCGGGGTCGAGGTGATCCATGAACGCGCAGAGGTTGCCGGGCCCAACACCGTACGGCTGGCCAGCGGCCGCGAAGTTACCGCCGGGCATATCCTGATCGCTACCGGAGCCTGGCCGAGCGTGCCCGATGTGCCCGGCGCGGAATTGGGGATCACCTCCAACGAAGTGTTCCACTTGCCCGCTTTGCCCAAACGCGCGGTGATCGCGGGGGCAGGCTATATCGCGAACGAGTTCGCCGGGATATTCAACGAACTGGGTGTCGAAGTCACCTTGGCCACGCGCGGTGACAAGATGCTGCGGAGCTACGATCAGGAAGTGGTCGGCAAGTTGCTCGAGATCAGCCGCCACAAGGGTATCGACGTGCGGCTGAACTTCCCATTCCTGGGGATCAGCAAACAAGCCGATGGCAGTCTGCTGGTCGATGGCGGGGCGGCGGGGCAGATTGAGACTGATCTGGTGCTGTGGGCCATTGGGCGGGTGCCCAACACAATGGCGCTGGGGCTGGAAAATGCCGGGGTTGCGCTCGACAAGGATGGTGCGGTGGTGGTCGATGAATACAATCACACCAACGTGCCCAGCATCTATGCCGTCGGCGATGTCACCAACCGGGTTCAGCTGACTCCGGTGGCGATCCGTGAGGGCCATGCCTTTGCCGATACCGTGTTCGGCGGCAATCCGCGCACGATAGACTACGCGGCAATCCCCACCGCAGTGTTCAGCAATCCCCCGATAGCCGGGGTCGGCCCGACCGAGGATGAGGCGCGGGCGCTTTATCCCGAGTTGCAGGTCTTCAAGAGCGATTTCAGGGCGATGAAGAATGTGCTGGCCGGTCGGCCTGAACGCGCGCTTTACAAGATGCTGGTCGATGGCGCGACCGGGCGGGTCGTCGGCTTGCACCTGATCGGACCGGACAGCGCCGAAATCCTCCAGGCCGCCGCAATTGCGGTGAAGGCCGGGCTGACCAAGGCGCAGTTTGACGATACCGTGGCCCTGCATCCGAGCATGGCTGAGGAACTGGTGCTGATGCGCTAGGTTGCAATAGGCAACCAAACCTCTAGTCTCCTCGCAAGGACATAGGGGAGAATGCGATGCGGCTTTCCGGCAAGACCGTGCTGGTCACCGGCGGCACTGACGGGATCGGGGCGCAGCTGATCCGGCAATTGCGGGGCAAGGGCGCTACCGTGATCGCCTCGGGCCGCAATCCAGAACGGATCGCGGCGACCCGTGACGAGGGGTTCGAAGTGATCGCAGCGGACCTGTCCGCGCCCGCCGGGGTCGATGCGCTGCTCGCCGGGCTGGGCGATCGGCCGATTGATGCCTTGGTCAACAATGCGGGGGCAGGGACCTCATACGATTTTCGCAGTGGCGAGGTCGATCTGGAGGGGGCCGAAAAGACCTATCTCCTGAACCTCCACGCGCCCACCCAGCTGATCGCGCGGCTGCTGCCTGTGCTGAAGGCACGCGGCGAGGCGATGATCGTCAATGTCACCTCGGGGCTGGCGCTGGCTCCTAATGCCGGTTCGCCGGTCTATTGCGCCAGCAAGGCCGGGCTGCGGTCCTACACACTGGCGATCCGCGCACAGCTGAAGGGCACCGGGATAACAGTGGTGGAAGCACTGCCGCCGCTGGTCGATACGCAAATGACCGCCGGGCGCGGCAGCAACAAGATGAGCGCCGAAGAATGCGCCCGCCAGATCGTTTCCGGCATGGCGAGCGGGCGTGAGACGATCAACGTCGGCATGGTCAAGATACTGCAACTGGTCCATTCGATCTCGCCCGCCCTGGCGCGCTCGATCATGATCCGGTTTTAGAGGAGAAGAAGCATGGCAGGCACCGTATTCGTATCCGGCGGCAGCGGCTACATCGCCGGGTTCCTGATCCGCCAGCTGGTGGCAGAGGGGTGGATGGTCCACACCTCGATCCGCAATCTGGCCAAGGAGGCCGAGGTGCGCGCGCACCTGGGGCTGGATGACAGCAAGCTGAAATTTTTCGCCGCCGATCTGATGAGCGATATGGGCTGGGCCGAAGCCATGGCGGGGTGCAGCCACGTTGCCCACGTCGCCTCGCCGCTCCCGGCCAATGCCCCCAAGCATGAGGACGAGCTGATCGTCCCCGCGCGCGACGGGGCCTTGCGCGCGCTCAAGGCGGCAAAGGCGGCGGGCGTGAAGCGGTTCGTGATGACCAGCTCGATGGCGGCGGTCGCCTATGGCCACCAAGGCAAGAGCCGCTTCACCGAAGCGGACTGGACCGATCCGACCAGCAAGGACGCCTATGCCTATACCCGCTCCAAAACCATCGCCGAACGCGCCGCGCGCGATTGGGTGGCGGCCAACGGCGGGGACATGGAATTCTGCACGGTCAATCCGGTGCTGGTACTGGGGCCGCTGCAATCGGGTGATTTCTCGACCTCGCTCGAGGCGATCAAGAAGATGCTCGAAGGCTCGCTGCCGGGCCTGCCCAATTTCGGGTTCGGGATCGTCGATGTGCGCGACGTGGCCGATATGCATGTGCGCTGCCTTAATGCGCCGAACATGGCGGGCGAGCGGTTCCTGTGCTCGGGCCCGTTCCTGTGGATGCGTGAGATCGCCGCGATCCTCAAGGCTGGCCTTGGCGAACAGGCCCGCAAGGTTCCCACCCGCCGCCTGCCCGACTGGCTGGTCAAGGTCACCGCCTGGTTCGATCCGCTGATCCGCCAGGTCGTCGGCGAACTCGGCCGCACCCGCGATGCCGATACCAGCCATGCCAAGGCGGTGCTGGGCTGGGAAGCGCGGCCGGTCGAAGGAACGATCCTCGATACCGCGCGCGACATGATCCGGCTGGGGATTGTGAAGGTCTGACCGAAGGCAATCAGGGAGAAGTGACATGCAACTACCCGTAACCGCGATGGTCGCCGTCGGCTGTGCGATCCTGCTGGTGATCCTGGCAATCGACACGATCCGCCACCGCCTGCGCGCCAAGGTTGCCTTCGGCGACGGCGGTGATGCCAAATTGACCAGCGCCAGCCGCGCCCACGGTAACCTGGCCGAACATGCGCCGATCGTGCTGATCATGCTGGGCCTGCTGGAATACAACAACGCCGATGGCACCGTGCTGTGCTGGATCGGTTCGATCTTCTTGGCAGGCCGCGTTGCCCACGCGATCGGGCTCTACACGCCTTCGGAACCGGGCAAGGCCCCGATCCCGCGGCAGATCGGGGTGGTGGTGACCTTCGGGACGATGCTGGTCCTGGCGGCGATGTTGGTGGCTGGGCTCGTTTAGGGCACTTCCCGACCATTCTGGGTCATCGT
>PNJT01000119.1 GCA_013822005.1 Novosphingobium sp.
GACGGGCCGGGCTACGAGGAAAAGTACTATTTCCGCCCCGGCAACGGCGGGTTCAAGGTCTGGGAGGCTTTCGGACACAAGCTGGGCGTGGGGATCTGCTGGGACCAGTGGTACCCCGAATGCGCGCGGGTGATGGCCTTGCTGGGGGCCGAAGTGCTGCTCTATCCCACCGCGATCGGCTCTGAGCCCTATGACGCCGATCTTGATACCAGCCGGATGTGGCGCCGGGCGATGCAGGGGCATGCCGTGTCGAACTGCATGCCGGTGATCGCCGCCAACCGGATCGGCAGCGAAGGTGCCCAGAACTTCTACGGCCACAGCTTCATCAGCGATGAGTGGGGCGACCTGGTCGAGCACTTCGGCGCGGATGAGACCGGTGTGCTGGTCCACACGCTCGACCTGACCCGCGCCGCCAGACACCGCGCCGGGATGGGCTTCTTCCGCGATCGCCGCCCGCAGCTTTACGGCCGGATCGCCGAGGACAAGTGAAACTTTCGGTTCTGGAACCAAAAAAGCCTTTCCGTTCGTGTCGAGCGAAGTCGAGACACATGGGCGCGGCATCTCGACTTCGCTCGATGCGAACGGAGGTTGGCGGGTGAGTAAGTTGGACCGATACCTGATCGTGCTCGGCTCCAACATGCGCCACCACCGCTTCGGCCCGCCCGAGCGGGTGCTGGCAGCGGCGCTGGACGAACTGGACAAGCGCGGAATCAAAGTGAAGCGTTCGGCCCGCCCGATCCGCTCGGCCCCGCTGGGCCCATCGCTGCGCCGCTATGCCAACAGTGCGGCGCTGGTGAGGTGCAAGCTCGATCCTGCCGAACTGCTCGCCGAGCTCAAGTCAGTTGAGCGCGCGTTCGGCCGCCGCAGCGGCGGGCAGCGCTGGGGCAGCCGCGTGCTCGATCTTGATCTTGTGCTGTGGAGTGGCGGGGCCTGGTCTGCGCCGGGGCTGACTGTGCCGCACATGGCCTTTCGCGAACGCCGCTTTGTGCTGGGCCCGGCTGCCGAAATCGCCGGGGATTGGCGTGATCCGCTGAGTGGCCTGACCCTGCGCCAGTTAAACCGGCGCAGGATCAGGCTCGAAAGTCAGCCAATCAAAACTTCCAACCGATCGCGCCGCTGATCCGGTTGCTGATGTTGCCACCGGCCAGCGTGGTCAGGTCGTAGTTCAGGCGCAACATCAGGTTGCGCAGGTTGCCTTCAAGTCCCAGCCCGCCGATGAAGGTCGAGTCGTTGACCCCCTGTCCGGTGATTGCATAGGGCGTCCCTTGCGTACCCTGAAGGTCGGCATAGCCCAGCAGCTGGGTGTAGTCGCCGCTGATCCGGGTCCGGTATTCACCCCGGGCGGTCAGCTTCCAGCCGCTGTCCTTACCCAGCGGGAGCCGCGCCCGGGCCCCGACCGTGCCGCTGAAGCTGTTCTCGTCAGCAGCCTGGAAGGCCAACGCCCAGAACGGCGATCCGGTTTCGGTGTAGGGGCTGAGGTGCACCCAGATCCCGTCGGCGCGCAGGTAGGGAGCGAACTCGATCCCGCCCAGCTTGCCTTCGTAGGTCCCGATCAGGGCGGCATAGGTCTGGTTCGTACGGCGCTTGCCGTCGAGGAAGACCGCACCGGTGGTCGAGAAGCGGCTGGTATTGATCGTGCCGTAACCCTGACCGACCAGGCCATCGATGAACAGCTTGGGTGCCGCGCGCCAGCTGCCATAGAAAGTCAGCGAGCCGTTGGTGGCATCGTTTTCCGATCCGTTGGTGCCGATCCGGGCGTTGTCCCAGCCAAAGCCGAAGGCTGCGCCCAGCTTGAGGTTGGAGCTGAACTTGCCGTCCATACCAACCGTGATCCCGGTTGAGGTGAAGCGCTGTTCAACCCCGCCGTTGGGCTGTTCCTTGCCGAAGTTGATGTCACCGCTGGCCCAGATGCGGAACAGGCGGCGTTCAAGGCTGTCGCCCGCTGCACGGTGGGTGCCGGCACCTTCGCCGCCGTTGCCACCGCCCATTGCGACCGGAGCCATGCCCATCGGCGCGCCCGGCAGCCAGGCTGCGTTCGGGTTCAGTGCTGCCAGCAGCGCCTCGCCGCCCGAGGTCGGCTGGGCATTGCTGTAGCCATAGCCATAGCCATAGCCGATCGTGCCGCCCTGCAGGTTCTGGCTGCCGCCGGGGATGCCATGGCGCCATTGCGGGCGGGTCTGGCTGAAGCGCAGGTTCATGCTGTCCTGATCCTCGCCGTCGGAGTGCAGCTGGTTGAGCCGGCCTTCGACATTGACCATCTGCGTGCGGACAAAACGTTCGGCGGTGCGGAACTGCGAATCGACCGAACTGCGGGTGTCCGGATCCTGCGCCGGGTTGGGTCGGGCATTGACGGTGACGCTGATCGCAGGTGAAGTGCCCGGCAGGTTGCTGGCATCGCCCAGGTAGGTGGCGGTCAGCGAGCGCGGACCGGCGGCCAGGCTCGAAGTGGTGAAACTGGCCGTGCCGCTGCTGAGCACCGCAGTGCCCAGCACGGTGGCGCCATCGTTGAACCGGACAGTGCCGGTCGGCGAAACGCCGCTGACCGTGGCGGTCAGGGTGACCGGCATACCGAAGAACACCGTCGATGCCGAACTGGTCAGCCCCAGCGTGGTCACCGCCTGGGTGATCTGGAAGCTCTGGCTGACTTGCGGCGCGGGCTGGTAGTTGGCGTTGCCAGCCTGGTTGGCCAGCACCGTGCAGGTGCCAACCGCCAGCAGGTTGACGCTCGTGCCGCTGACCGAGCAAATCGTCGGAGTGGAGGTCGAGTAGGCGACTGCCAGCCCCGAGCTTGCGGTTGCGGTCAGGGCGAAGCTGCCACTTCCCAGCGCCCGGTTGGGCAAAGCGGCGAAAGTGATGGTGTTGACGCCTGGCGTCACTTGGAAGGCATTGGTCACCGAAGTGGCGGGGGCGTAGTTGCTGTTACCAGCCTGCGAGGCGGTGATCGAGCAAGTGCCCACCGCGACAAAGCTGATCGTTGCGCCCGAAACGGTGCAGACGCTGCCCGAGTTCGACGAGTAGGCGACCGCCAGGCCCGAGCTGGCCGTGGCACCCAGCACCGGCGGGGCCGAAGTGAAGGGCGTATCGGCAAGGGCCGGGAAAGTGATCGTGTTGGCACCCGGGGTCACTTCGAAGGTCTGGGTCACCGAAGTGGCCGGGGCATAAGTCGGGTTGCCAGCCTGCGCGGCGGTGATCGAGCAGGTGCCCGTTGCCACAAAGCTGATCGTTCCGCCCGAAACGGTGCAGACGCTGCCCGAGTTCGACGAGTAGCTGACTGCCAGGCCCGAACTTGCCGTTGCCGACAGCGCGGGCGGGGCCGATGTGAAGGGTGTGTCGGCGAGTGCCGGGAAGGTGATAGTGTTGGCACCCTGGCCGACCGCGAAGGCCTGCTGCACCTGGGGTGCGGCATTGTAGGCGAAGTTCCCCGCCTGATCGGCGTTGATCGTGCAGGTGCCGACCCCGATGAACGAGACGGTGTTGCCCGCAACCGAGCACACGCTGCTGGAGCTGGCATCGGCCGTAAAGTCAACCGGCAGGCCGGACGTGGTCGTCGCGGTCACCGAATAGGTCGATCCGCCCACGACCGCTGCGGCAGGCGCGGTGCTGGTGAAGCCGATCGCCTGGCTCAGCTTGACCCAGGTCAGGGTCACCGTGTCCGAAGTGACCGAACCCGCCGCGTTCGTGAACTCCACCTTCAGCAGGACGGTCCTGGCACTGGGCGAGCTCAGCGAGAACGTCGGCTGGTTCGAAACCGAAAGGAAGGTCGCGCCGTTATCTCCCGAATAGAGCCAATTTGGGGTCGGCGTCGGTGTGCCGCTGGCCGCGGCGGACATCATGATCACTCCCCCCGCCGGGACGGTTGCGCCGACCGGCTGGGTGGTGATCACCGGGACGCTCTGGACCGTCAGCACTGCGGCCGTGGTGGTCGCAGTGCCGCCCGAATTGGTGAAAACCGCGCGGTATTGCTTGCCGCTGTCACCAGCCACCGTCGCAAACGACAGCGTGGTCGATGTGGCACCGGAAACGTTGTTGAAGGTCCCGCCGTTGTCGATCGAAACCTGCCATTGCACCGTCGGCGCAGGCGTGCCCGATGCCGCGGCGGTGAAGCTCGCATTGTTACCTGCGGTAACAGTCGCGTTCGCCGGATTCTGGGTGATGGCGGGGGCCACGGCTGCGGCGGCATAAGTGAAGAGGTTGCCCGCTCCGGTCGCGCTGGCTCCGCTGGGCGTGGTCACGCGGACATTGACGCTGCCGCCTCCGGCTGGGGAAGTGGCAGTGATCGAGGTTGCGCTGTTGATAGTGAAGCTGGCGGCCGGTGTGGCGCCGAAACTGACTGCCGTCGCACCGGAAAAATTGGTTCCGGTGATCGCAACACTGGTTCCGCCGGCTTCAGGGCCGGTGGAGGGTGAAAGCGAGGTCACCGTCGGAGCTGGCGGCGCAACGTAAGTGGACGTCAGCACGCCGCCGTAGGTCATGATCGTGGGGGTGCCGAACGAAATCAGCCGGACCACCGGCTGTTCCTGGATCTGCAGATTCGAAACGTCGGTCGCTGTAGTCGTTTTGGTTCCGGTGCAAGTGAATGTGACGCCGGTGTTCACGGTATCCGCGATCGCGCAGTTATAGAGCGCCCCGACCTGGCTGGTCACCGTGGCACTGCTTGCCACCCTGGACCCCGAATTGACGGTCACCGAGTACGTGATCGTCTGGCCCATGCCGCTGTATGTTGATGGCGAGACGGTTGCCCCGGTGATCGTCTGCGCACTGACAGGTGCGGCAATCAGGACCATGGCCAGCAAGACCAACATGGCCCCCGACACAATCCGAATCGCCCAAGTACCGGTATTCCGCAAACCGCCCAGAATGGCGCTAACCGACGCAGGCATAAGTGATTTCCCCCGTAACCGTGCGAACCTGGAGCACGGCAATACCTTGATTGCTGGCCCGGCCCATCGCATCTGTCAACCGACCAAAAACCGATGGCCGGGGCCGACACGCCATTTCCGTGCCGCGCCCTGCTTGACCAACCCGCCCGGCATCCCTAGGTGCACGCCTCGTGGTCGGGGCCCTTAGCTCAGTCGGTAGAGCAACTGACTTTTAATCAGTAGGTCGCTGGTTCGAACCCAGCAGGGCTCACCACCGCTCGCGTCACACCAAGCGATACGGCACCACGCCCCGGTTGTCGGGATCGACGCTGATCGCGCGGTCGCTGGGGGGGAAGGCGCGCTGGTCGCAGTCGGGGCGGGGGCAGAGGCGGCAGGAGATGCCGATCCGGGTCGCGGCGGCTTCGCTCGCCAGGTCGAGGCCGTCGGCATAGACGAATTCGCTGGCGTGCTCGGCCTCGCAGCCCAGCGCCACGGCATAGCGGCGCGGGGCGCGGGTGTAGCTGCCGCTGGGCTTGACCAGCCCCTTGGCCATCGAGACATAGCGCACCCCGTCGGGGGTTTCGGCCAGCTGGACCAGGATCCGGTCGGGGATCGCCACCGCCTCATGCACGATCCACAACGGGCAGGCCCCGCCGAACCGGGCGAATTGCAGGCGGGTGGCGGAGTGCCGCTTGGTGATGTTGCCGGCCATGTCGACGCGGCAGAAGAAGAACGGCACACCGCGTGAGGCTTCGCGCTGGAGGGTGGAGAGCCGGTGGCAGGTCTGCTCGAAACTGGTGCCGAAGCGCTGGGCCAGCCGGTCGATATCGTGGCGCACCGCGCGAGACTCGCTGCGAAAGCGGGCATAGGGCATCAGCAAGGCCCCGGCGGCATAGTTGCACAGCCCCACGAACAGCAACTGGCGGCTGGCCGCGCTGCCCAATGCGGCCACTTCGACCACGCCTGCGATCTCGTCCTTGAGCGCCACCGCGGCAAGCTGGTGGGCGAGCTGGAAGCGGCGGCTCTCGGCGGGCTGGCCGGGGTCGATTGTCAGGTGGCCCATCTCCGGATCGTAGGAGCGCATGCCCGAGACGCCCGAGTAGATCAGCGAGATCGACAGCGCCTGCTTGAGATAGTCCTCGATCGCCCCGGTCTCGGGCGAGACCGAACCCAGCCGCGCGGCCAGCGCCTCGGCCGCGCGGTCGATCGGATCGACGTAGTTGCCGGCCAGGTGAAACCAGTCGCGCACTTCCTCCCACGGCAGCCGCGATCCGCCGGTGTTTTCGGCCGAAAGCGCCTCATCGACCATCTGCAACCGCTGGCCCGAACGGCGATAGGCTTCGTGCAGCGCGATGAAGCGTTCGGCCAGCGCGGGCTGCTGCTCGGCAAAGCGGGCGAGCTGTGCGGCGTCGAGCGGCTGGGCGAACAGGGGATCGGCATTGGCCTCACGCAGCGCCGCCAGCCGCGTCTCCGCCTCGCCCGCGCCAATCTCACGCCAGTCGAGCGGGAAAGCGCGGGACAGGCGCTCGACCAGCACCGGCGTGAGCGGGCGGTCGTCATGCTCAAGCTGCGAGAGGTACGAAGTGGAGATGCCAAGCAGCTCCCCCATGGCGGCCTGGTTCAACCCCCGCTCGGCGCGCAGCGCCCTTAACCTCTCTCCAGCGAAAATGCGGCGTTTGAGCATAGCGCAACCTCTCTGCGTACTCTGCGATCTCTGCGCGAAACAAATTTGGGTTCGCGCAGAGATCGCAGAGGACGCAGAGACTCTTGGGCCGCTTCGCGGAATTTTGCAAACAGGTACTTCGCAACTTTGCAAATTCACATTGGA
The DNA here is from genome assembly GCA_013822005.1 of Novosphingobium sp. Lineage (GTDB taxonomy): Bacteria > Pseudomonadota > Alphaproteobacteria > Sphingomonadales > Sphingomonadaceae > Novosphingobium. The sequence goes on from PNJT01000119.1 coordinate 6,688, forward strand.
CATTGCCACGAACCCGCCGCATCCAGCACGCTTCGCCATTCAGGACGGGGAAGCAATGTCCGCAAATATCGCCGAAATGGAACGCCGCCGCGCCGCTGCCCGTCTGGGTGGGGGGCAAAAGCGGATCGATGCCCAGCACGCCAAGGGCAAGCTGACCGCGCGCGAGCGGCTGTCGATCCTGCTCGATGAAGGCAGCTTTGAAGAGACCGGCTCTTACGTCGAGCACAACTGTGTGGACTTCGGCATGCCCGGCCAGACGATCCCCGGCGACGGGGTGGTGACCGGCAGCGGGACCATCAATGGCCGGCTGGTCTATGTCTATGCCCAGGACTTCACCGTGTTCGGCGGCGCGGTGAGCGAACGCCACGCGATGAAGATCTGCAAAATCATGGACGCCGCGATGAAAGTCGGCGCGCCGGTGATCGGGCTGAATGACTCGGGCGGCGCGCGGATTCAGGAGGGCGTGGCCTCGCTGGGCGGCTATACCGAGATTTTCCAGCGCAATGTGCTGGCATCGGGCGTTGTGCCGCAGCTGAGCCTGATCATGGGCCCCTGTGCGGGCGGGGCGGTCTATTCGCCGGCGATGACCGATTTCATCTTTATGGTGAAGGACAGCTCGTACATGTTCGTGACCGGTCCCGATGTGGTCAAGACCGTGACCAACGAGATCGTCACCCAAGAGGAACTGGGCGGCGCGGTGACGCACTCGACCAAGACCTCGGTCGCTGACCTTGCGCTGGAAAATGATATCGAGGCGCTGCTGACCGCGCGCGACCTGATCGACTACCTGCCCTCGAGCAACCAGACCGGCGTGCCCGAACGCCCGACCAGCGATCCCTATGACCGGATCGAAGACAGCCTCGACACGCTGATCCCGGCCAATGCCAACCAGCCCTATGACATGCACGAAGTGGTGCGAAAGGTGCTGGACGAGGGCGAGTTCTTCGAAATCCAGCCCGCCCATGCCGCCAACATCATCGTCGGCTTCGGCCGGGTCGAAGGCCGCACCGTGGGGGTGGTCGCCAACCAGCCGATGGTGCTCGCCGGCGTGCTCGATATCAACGCCAGCAAGAAGGCCGCGCGATTCGTGCGGTTCTGCGATTGCTTTGAAATCCCGATCCTGACTTTCGTCGATGTCCCTGGCTTCCTCCCCGGCACGGCGCAGGAATACGGCGGGATCATCAAGCACGGCGCCAAGCTGCTGTTCGCCTATGCCGAGGCGACCGTGCCCAAGATCACCGTGATCACCCGCAAGGCCTATGGCGGGGCCTACTGCGTGATGAGCTCAAAGCACTTGCGCGGCGATTTGAATTACAGCTGGCCGACCGGCGAAATCGCGGTGATGGGCGCCAAGGGCGCGGTCGAGATCATCTTCCGCTCGGACATCGGCGACCC
>PNJT01000120.1 GCA_013822005.1 Novosphingobium sp.
TTTGCCAGCCCAGCGGATTTCTTCGGGCTCTTCGGTCATGGTGCTCTCTATCAAGCCCCTCCCCTGAAGGGGAGGGGTGAGATCAAACCTCGATCAGCCGGTCCGGCAATTCGTTTGTATCGTCATCGGCGCGCGGGAAGTGCTGGGCCAGCACTGCGCCGACTTGCTGGACTGCGCCGCATAGCCCTTCGGCGGCCTTCCCGGCGCGGATTCCGCCGACCAGCGTGGCCATGGCATCGCCCCAGACTTCGGGTGCGACCTTGCTGGCAATCGCTGCGTCGGCGACGATCTCGGCGCGGTGTTCGGCCAGGCTCAGGTAGATCAGCACCCCGGTGCGCCCGTGGGTGCGGCGTTCGGCCCCGATCTTGAAGCTCATCACGGCCCGCGCGCGCACTCGCCGGTGCTTGAGCGGCCCGGGGACCAGCGCAAGCCGCAGCGGCCGCCAAAGTTGCAGCAGGTACATGCCCGCGAACTTGAGCGTGGCGATAACGAAGGCCAGACCCATGATTTCACGCGGCCCCCAATCGCTTTGCCAGGCCCCGCTCAGGCGGTCGATCAGGCCGATATAGAACGGTGCAAACCAGCCCACCACCGCCAGTGCCAGGAAGGCCACAAAGGCCGACCACCACAGCGCGATGTCATGATAGGTGTCGCTGCGATCAGCCATGATCGTCACGATCTCGCCCGCGCTCTTTTCCTCGGCTGCGGCCACGGCTGCGCTGACCGCCGCGCGGTCGGCATCGGTCAGGATCAGGTGTGTTGCCATTGTCCGTCCCCTACCAGCTGCCCGAAGCACCGCCGCCGCCGGACGAACCGCCGCCGCCGCTCCAGCCGCCACCGCCGCCGCCCCAGTCGCTGCCCCCGCCACCGCTGCCGCCGCGGGCCATGCCTTCCAGCACGCTCCACAGGATCACCTGGCCCACGCCGCTTGATTCATAGCGCCGCCCTCCGGCGATCCGGCGGATCATCGGCAGCACGAAGAACAACAGGAAGATCACCAGCCAGAACAGCAATGCCGGATCGAACGAAACCCCGCTGTCGCGGCTGGCCGCAGCTTCGGTGGCAACTTTCTGCGCTTCTTCAGCCGGCAGGCTCATCTGCTTGATCAAGGCATCGGCCCCGGCTTCGATCCCGCCTGCCATGTCACCCGCCTTGAATTGGGGGACGATCACCTTGTTGATCACCAGGAACGAAATCGCGTCGGTTACGGTGGCTTCCATCCCATAGCCAACCTCGATCCGCAGCTTGCGCTCAGAGGGCGCGACCACCAGCATCACGGCATCGTTGCGTTCCTTGTCGCCCAGTTGCCAGGCGCGGAACAGCCGGTTGGCATAGTCGGCGATGTCATAGCCTTCGAGGCTGGCGACGGTCACCACTTGCAGCTGGCGCTGCGACTGGGTCTTGAGTGCGAGGATCTTCTGGCCGATCCGGGCTTCCTGATCGTCAGGAATGACATTGGCCGCATCGACTACCGGACCGGTCAGCGGCGGAAAGCTCTGCGCTTGGGCCCAACCCGGCAGCAAGAGCGCCAGCAGCAGGAGCAGCGCGCCCGCCACCTCGGCGAACGCGCCAGTCCTTGCGAGGGAGGGGCGGGGCCCCGTCGTCATGCCCTTGGCCTAGAGCTTGCCTTCGAGGCTGGGCGCTTTTTCAGCACCCGGGGTAACCGCTTCATAGGGGACCAGCGGCTTGGAGCCGTAGATCACCTTGGCCCCGACCACGCTGGGGAATGTGCGGATTTCGGTATTATACTGGCGCACCGCCTCGTTGTAGTCGCGGATCGCCACGCGGATGCGGTTCTCCGATCCTTCGACCTGACTTTGCAGCGCCAGGTAGTTGTCGTTGCTCTTGATGTTGGGATAGGCTTCGACACTGACCATCAGGCGGCCGATCCCGGCCCCAAGCTGGCTCTGCGCGTCCTGGAAGGCCTTCATCTTGGCGGGATCGCTCAGATCGCCGGGGGTCACCTGCACGCTGGTAGCCTTGGCGCGGGCTTCGGTCACACCGACCAGAATGCCCTTTTCGTTGGCGCCGGCACCTTTGGCGATTGCGGCCAGATTGTCATAAAGGTTGGCGCGCTCCTGGAAGGCGGCCTGAACGTCGGCCCACTTGGCCTTGGCCTGTTCCTCGGCGGTGGGGATCGAGTTGATCCCGCAGCCGGCCAGGCTGGCAGCGCCGGCGACAACGATCATGCTGCGGGTAAAGCTGGTGGGAAACGAAGCGGACATGGGCTGTCATTCCTCTTGGGGGCCTGGCCGGGACGGCCAGTGCACGCCGGGTGAATGTAGCGTTGGTACGCACAGGTTCAAGACGCGGTGCCAAATATGCCTGACGTCATGGTGGCTTGGCTTGGCGGACAAACGGTGGCAGATCGCTCCGGCAGGGGAGACTGCAAAGGGGAGTGGACTTATGCTTAGCGAATTCAAAGCCTTCATCGCGCGTGGCAACGTGCTCGATCTCGCGGTCGGCGTGATTATCGGCGCGGCCTTTGGCAAGATCGTTTCGTCGATGACCGACGACGTGCTGATGCCGGTGATCGGCGCGATTGTCGGCGATACCGACTTTTCGAACAAATACATGGTGCTCAGCGGCAATGTCGCCGCGGGAACCCCGCTGGCCGCCGCCAAGGAAGCCGGGGCCAATGTGCTGGCCTGGGGCAGCTTCGTGACCGCGATCATCAACTTCCTGATCCTGGCTTTCGTGATCTTCCTGATCGTGCGCCAGGCCAATAAGGCAATGCCGCCCGCCGAAGCTCCGGCTGGCCCGACCGAGGTGGAACTGTTGACCGAAATCCGGGATTCGTTGAAGAAGTAACGGAATTTCAGTAAAAATTGACGGGCGGGGGCTGCGCAGACGGCCTCCGCCCTTTTCATTTACCCAATCGCGCCTATATTGCTCGGTGCCGGACTCGTCCGGCTATGGTGATAAATTGTTGCGTGCAATAGATGCAGCGGACCCGGGGGCGGTACCCGGCGGCTCCACCACTTCCCCTGTTCCGGCAGGGGCAAATGACGGGGCCGAACTAGGATCGACGTGTGTTGAAAAGCGCAGTTTTCACCCGGGCTGAGTAACCCGTTCAAGGCTCAAAACTCACAAGTGCCAACGATAACGAAGCACTTGCTCTTGCTGCGTAATTCTAGGGCCTAACGGCCTGAAGTTACACACCCAAGAACGGGGTCCGGGGCGTACCTAGCAACAGAAACGCCCCACTATTCCTCCCCGGGACGGGGAGGGGGACCACCGAAGGTGGTGGAGGGGTACGGGCGAGTGATCCCGACATCTAAGGCCAGCTAGAAGCGCATGCCCGCGAGGCAGTGACCACCCGCGCGTGCCCCTCCACCATGCTGCGCATGGTCCCCCTCCCCCAAGGGGGAGGATCTCAAAACACCGTTTCAGGTTGATCTTTCACCCGCTTTTCGTGCTTCAGGCAGTCGAGGATCTTGGCACCGGCCATGAAAACCGCGCCGGTGCAGGCCAGGAACAGCAGCTTGCCGCCAAAGCCGGGATACTGGACCAGATAGATCTTGCCGCGCTCCACTGCGCCCAGCGCCAGCGCATAGATGATCAGATACGCCTCGAACGGGTGCTTGATGATAAAGAGGCGTTTGACCTTGGTGAGCATGGTGATCCTGATTCCTTAACAACTGGAACAGCAATCATCATGCCAAGCGCCGATTTGCAAGCCGGGTAATGATTAACGTCTGACCCCAGTGTAAAGGTGCCCGACAGCGCTCAGAGGAGCTCCGCCAGATCCAGCACCCCCAGCAGTTCGGTGCGCGCGGTGACCACGCGTTCGGCCAGTTCCGGATCGCCCAGTTCGGCCGGCGAAATCGTCTCGGGCCAGAAGGCCGCGATCACGTTTTCGATTCGGCTCGCCTTGGCCTTATCCAGCAGGAAGCGCGGATCGACATGGGCCGGATCGGCCACCACGCGCAGGCGCAAGCAGGCTGGGCCGCCGCCGTTGGCCATCGACTGACGGACATCGACCGGCAGGACCTGCCGGATTGGGCCGTTGCTGGCGAGCATCCCATCGAGCCAGGCGCGCACGCGCGGGTGCTCCCAGGCTTCGAGCGGGATCACCAGGCCCATTCCTGCCCCGGGCCCCGACCCGGGGTCGCCCGAGGGCAGGGTGAGCAGCTGGGCGTTGAACAGGTAGCTCTTGATCGCATCGGCCAGGCTGACCGCATCGGCCGGGACCACCACAATCTCGGCCTCGGGCAGCGCGGCGCGGATCGCGGCATAAGTTCCCTCGGGATCGGCAAAAGCCAGCTCGTGGGTGAACAGCACGCGCTCGTTGGCCACTGCGACCACATCGTTATGGAACGCGCCCGCCGCGATCGCGTCAGGGTTCTGTTCGACAAACAGACAGCGCGCCGGATCGAGCCGGTGCAGGCGCGCGACCGCGCGGCTGGCCTGCTCATGCTGGCGCGCGGGGAAGGCGCCGCCGGTCTTGCCGTAAACGAAGATCTCCAGCCCCGGCGCGTCGTGGCGCACACACATCCGCATGTGGTTGGCCGCGCCTTCATCGCCAAAGCACGGCGGCACGGCGTCGTGCACTGCGAAGTGCGCTGGATTAGCGAAGGCCACACGCAGCTGGCGCGCGGTATCGCCCCATTCTTGGCTGCGGTGCGGCATGGTCACCAGGTTGGCCGGGGTCAGGTGGCAGCGACCGTCGGCGGTGTCGGCAGCGGGCGAAACGGTCGCGGCATTGGCGGTCCACATCGAGCTGGCCGACCAGGCCGCCGCCATCAGCCGCCGGTCCTCGCTGCCATCGGCGCCAATTGCGCTCAGGAATGCACCATTGGGGCGCGGCAGGGGCAGCAGGAAGCCCTGCGTCAACCCCAGGCCCAGATTGTGCCGCATCTTCGCCAAGCCCTGCAACGCCGCCGCACGCGGGTAGGACGTATCCCCGGCATGGCTGGCCGAGGCGAGATTGCCCAGGCTGAGCCCGGCATAGTTGTGGCTGGGGCCGACGATCCCGTCGAAGTTGATTTCACAAACTGGCATTCAATCCTCCAAGATCCTCCCCCTTTGGGGGAGGTGCCGAGCGGAGCGAGGCGGTGGGGGCCCCCACCGTCAGGCCTTCGGCCTGCCACCTCCCCCAGAGGGGGAGGATCTTCAAACTACCACCGCGCGACATGGGCAACGCTTTGGCCCGGCTCCACGCCCAGAACCTGCGCGCAGGTCGGGTCGATCGCGATCCCGTCATCGCGGCGTTCGATCCAGCCATAGGCGGCGCGGAACGAATCGAGCTGGCCAAAAGTGATCAGGCGCTTTTCGCCCTGCTTGTGATCGCCCAGCTTGTCATCCAGCGCGACGATTGTGTCATCGAGCGCTTCCTTGACCGAACGGATCTGGTCGGTGCGCGCGGACATGGTCGGGCCGCCGTCGAAGATATCGACGTAGTTTTCCCAGGCAAAGCCCTCTTCCTCCAGCATCCGCATTGCTGCGCGGCCCGAGGGGTGGGGCACCCCGATCACCGCGCGGGCGCTGTCGGGCAGCATTGCGATATAGACCGGGTGCTTGGGCATCAGATCGGCAATGAACTGGTTGCCGAACTTGGCGTTGAACTCATCGGCGTCCTGGAAATTCATCCCGAAGAAGCGGCCCGCGACCCCGTCCCAGAACGGCGATCCGCCAGCCTCGTCGATCACTCCGCGCAGTTCGGCGAAGGTCCGGTCGGCAAAGCGTGCCCGGTGGCTGCGGATGAACAGGTAGCGGCTGCGTGCCAGTAGCATGCCGAGGCCACCCGAGCGCTCGCCGGGGTGCAGGAACAGCCCGCCCACTTCGGACTGGCCTTCCATATCGGTCGACAGGTTCAGGATATCGGCCCGGAAAGTGCGGCCCAGTTCTTCGCTGTGCTGGGTCAGCGCGCCGATCCGGTAGGAATAGAACGGCCACTTCTGGCCCACCGAGGAGAAGATCTGGCAGGTGCCGCGCACGTCCCCGGTTTCGGTGTTTTCCAGCATGAACACGAACAGGTCGTCGCCCACGACATCCTCGGTCTTGGCGAAGGCCGATGCGGCGCGCTCAAGCTTGGCGGTCAGCGCCTTGCGATCGGGCGGCAGGTTGGTGAAGCCGCCGCCGGTGCTCTTGGCCATCTCGTACAGGTGCTGAAGATCGTCGGCCTTGGCCGCGCGGATTACATGGGTCACAAAGGGGCTCCGGTCGCAAGACGGTGGAGGACCAGCGCGGACAGTTTCGCGCGTTCCTCAAGGCTGGGGACGATCAGGAATTCGTCCGGGGAATGGATCGCGCCGCCGCGCACGCCCATGGTATCGACCACCGGCACGCCGCAGGCCGCGATATTGTTGCCATCGCAGACCCCGCCGCTGCTGATCCGCGAGATCGGCGTGCCGAGCAGCGCCGAGCATTCCTCGACGATCCCGAACAGCTTTTCGGCGCGGGCATCGAGCGGTTTGGGCGGGCGTGACATGCCGCCGTGGCGGTGAATGTGGACTTCGTGCTCACGCTCGACCTGAGCAATCAGTTCGGCCAAGCCTGCTTCGAAAGCGGCGGCCAGGTCCAGTTCGCGCGGGCGGATGTTGAAGCGCAGCACGGCCAGATCGGGCACGACATTGTTGGCGCTGCCGCCGTCGATCTTGGCCGGATTCACGCTGAGCCCCTCGCGCTCCAGCGCCTTGAGGCCCAGCGCCAGCGCGGCGGCGGCGACCACCGCGTTGCGCCCGTCCTGCGGGTTGCGCCCGGCATGGGCCGAGCGGCCGTGGATCGTCAGCGACCAGTTGCCGCTGCCGGCGCGGGCCCCGGCGAGCGTGCCATCGGGCAGAGCCGAGGGTTCGTAAGTCAGCGCCGCCGCCTTGCCGCGCGCCAGCTGCGCAATCAGCGGGGCGGAGGAGAGGCTGCCGGTTTCCTCGTCCGAATTGATCATCACGTCATAGCCGACCTGGGCGGCGGCCTCGCAAGTCTCGAACGCTTTCAATGCGGCGACGATCACCGCGATCCCGCCCTTCATGTCGGCCACGCCGGGGCCGTTCAGCGTTACATCGTCCAGCCAGGTCTGCTGCTGGAACGGGTGACTGACGGGAAAGACGGTGTCCATGTGCCCGGTCAGCAGGAAGCGACGCTGGGCCTCTGGGCGGACCCGCAGGACCAGGTGCTTGCCATGCTCGATCGCGCGTTCGGTGCCGTCCGCGCCGACCGAGGATACCGGGCCGGGCTCCTCCTGCGTCACTTGGCCGGGCAGCGCGGCAAAAGCGTCAGCCAGCAAGGCGGCCTGCTCGGCCAGGCCCGCAAGGTTGCCGGTGCCGGTGTTGACCGCGCTCCAGGCCTGGACCTGGCCCAGCATCGGCGAAGCATCGACGGCTGCGAGCAGCGCCGTTTCGGAAGGCGAAAACTGTTGCATGTGAAAATGCCTCTAGCCGAGGTAACTTGCTCTTCCAACCCCCGGTTCGGAAAGCGGTTGGCAACTCTTCGCAACTGCGGCATAGGCCCATGACTTCCTCCCCGGAAATGTTGACTATCACCAGCTCTGGCAGTTTGAGTGCCATGGCGAATTGCAGTTGCGAGGGATCACGTGAGCGAACGGGTTGAGAAGGCAGGTCTGAAGGTCGATGCGGCGCTGGCCGCTTTTGTCGAGGGTGAAGTGCTGGCCCCGCTCGGCCAGGACGCGACCGCGTTCTGGGCCGGATTTGCCGCGCTGCTTGACCGGTTTGTCCCCGTAAACCGTGCGCTGCTGGCCAAGCGTGATGATTTGCAGGCCCGGATCGACGCCTGGCACCAGGCCCGCGCCGGGCAGGCCATCGAGCAGAACGAATACCAGGCCTTCCTGCGCGAGATCGGCTACCTCGTTCCCGAACCCGCGCCGTTCCAGGTCGGCACCCAGAACGTCGATCCCGAAATCGCGACCATGGCCGGGCCGCAGCTGGTGGTGCCGGTGCTCAACGCGCGGTTCCTGCTCAACGCAGCCAATGCCCGCTGGGGCAGCCTGTATGACGCCTGCTACGGCACCGACGCACTCGATGCGCCCCCGGCCCGGCCGGGCGGCTATGACGAAGCGCGCGGCGCGGCGGTGG
>PNJT01000121.1 GCA_013822005.1 Novosphingobium sp.
TCCCCAGCAGCTTCTGCGCCTCGACCGCGAACTCCATCGGCAGCTGTTGCAGCACTTCCTTGGCGAAGCCGTTGACGATCAGCGCCACTGCCGCTTCCTGATCCAGCCCGCGCTGCATCGTGTAGAACAGCTGATCGTCCGAAATCTTCGAAGTAGTCGCCTCATGCTCGATCTGCGCGCTGGGATTGCGCACTTCGATATAGGGCACGGTATGCGCGCCGCAGTCCTTGCCGAGCAGCAGCGAATCGCACTGGGTGAAATTGCGCACGCCTTCCGCGCCAGGCGCGACGCGGACCAGCCCGCGATAGGTGTTCTGGCTCTTGCCGGCCGAGATGCCCTTGCTGACGATGGTCGATCGGGTGCCCTTGCCGTTGTGGATCATCTTGGTGCCGGTATCGGCTTGCTGGTAATTGTTGGTGACGGCCACCGAGTAGAATTCGCCGACTGAGTCCTCACCGTTGAGCACGCAGGAGGGATATTTCCAGGTCACCGCAGAGCCGGTTTCGACCTGCGTCCAGCTGACCTTGCTGCGCTTACCCTGGCACAGCGCGCGCTTGGTGACGAAGTTGTAGATCCCGCCCAGCCCTTCGGCGTTGCCGGGGTACCAGTTCTGCACGGTCGAATACTTGATCTCGGCATCGTCGAGCGCGACCAGTTCGACCACCGCGGCGTGGAGCTGGTTTTCATCGCGCATCGGCGCGGTGCAGCCTTCGAGGTAGGAAACGTAGGCGCCCTTGTCGGCCACGATCAGCGTGCGTTCGAACTGCCCGGTGTTTTCGGCGTTGATCCTAAAATAGGTGCTGAGCTCCATCGGGCAGCGCACCCCTTCGGGGATGTAGACGAAAGTCCCGTCGGAAAAGACCGCGCAATTGAGCGCGGCGAAGAAGTTGTCGTGCATCGGCACGACCTTGCCGAGCCACTTCCTGACCATGTCGGGATATTCGCGGATCGCTTCTGAGATCGAGAGGAACACCACCCCGGCCTTCTTGAGCTCCTCGCGGAAAGTGGTGGCGACCGAAACCGAATCGAACACCGCATCGACCGCAACCTTGCGCGCGCCCTCGACGCCCGCGAGGACCTTCTGCTCTTCCAGCGGGATGCCGAGCTTTTCGTAAACTCGCAGGATCTCAGGGTCGACCTCGTCGAGGCTGGCCAGCTTGGGCTTCATCCGCGGCGCGGCGTAATAGTACGCGTCCTGGTAATCGATCGGCGGGATGTTGAGCTTGGCCCAATCGGGCATCGGCATGGTCTGCCAGTGGCGGAAGGCCTTCAAGCGCCAGTCGAGCATCCATTCGGGCTCGTTCTTCTTGGCCGAAATGAACCGCACGGTGCTTTCATCGAGGCCCTTGGGCGCGAAGTCGGTCTCAATCTCCGCCGACCAGCCATGCTCGTAATCGGCCGCCTTGGCGGCGGCTTCGCGCGCGGCTTGATCCTTGATCGGGGTGTCGGTCATGCCGAGACCTCTGCCAGGCGCGACAGTGAGACCTCAGCCAAGGCGCCGCGCATCGCAGTATTGACCAGGGCCCAGTGCGGGCGGACCGTGCAGGCCTGCTCCATCCCGCAATCGTGCCTGCCCTCGGGCGCGCAGGCGGTGAGTGCGATCGGGCCTTCGACCGCTTCGATGATATCGGCCAGCGTGATCGCGGCAGCCGGGCGCGCCAGCTTGAGCCCGCCATGCGCGCCGCGTGCGCTGCGCAGCAGGCCGGCGGCGGTCAGGCGGCTGACCAGCTTCTGCACGGTCGGCGCGGGCAGGCCGGTTTCCTCGGCCAGTTGCGCAGCGGAAACGCGCACGCCGCCACAGTGCCGCGCGGCGGCGCTCATCGTGACGACGGCATAGTCGGCCATGGAGGACAGGCGCATGGGGCAAATCCTAATCGGACTGATTCGTTCCGATTTGCCCCTAGGCCCCTCAGATGCGCTTTGCAACGAGCGTTTGTTATCTGTTTCAGTTGCACTGAAACAGGGCAACACCGGCCCGCTCCCCCTCCCGGCCACCCATAAGGTAACCTAGAGTTGGGTGGCCGGGAGGGGGAGCGGGCCGGTGTTGCTTCCGCGTCAGCGGAACAGGCTTGAGCCACATAAAAGAAGCGACCCGCAAGCCTTGGCCTGGGGGTCGCTTTTGAAGTTAGGATCTCGTTGCTAAAGTGCCTCGAGTCCTTCGGGTCGCAAGGATTGGATAGGCCCAATCCGGAAATTCGAATTGTATGGATTCGTCAGCTTGACCAGCAAAGGTATGTCCAAAGAGGATTTTTCGGCGGAAGTATGTCGGATTCGTCCAATTTTGGGCGAATCGAAACGGCGCGGAGCGAATCGACAGGGCGCGGCCGCGCTGCCATAGGCGCATGCCATGATCTACTCGTTGCTGCGCCCCGCCCTGTTCCTGCTCGATCCCGAACGCGCCCACACCCTGTCGCTCGCCGCACTCAAGCTGCTGCCGGGTGGCGGTGGGCCCGCCGAAGGCCCGCTGGCAACGGAAGTGGCAGGCCTGCGCTTTCCCAACCCGCTGGGCATGGCGGCCGGCTATGACAAGGACGGCGAGGTGCCCGATGCGCTGCTGGCGCTGGGTTTCGGCTTTGCCGAGGTCGGCTCGATCACGCCGCTGCCGCAGGAGGGCAACCCGCGCCCGCGGCTGTTCCGGCTGCTCGAAGACCAGGCGGTGATCAACCGGATGGGGTTCAACAACCACGGTGCCGAGGCTGCGGTAGAGCGACTTTCCGCGCGGCTTGGCCGCCCCGGCGTGGTCGGCATCAACATCGGCGCGAACAAGGATTCGCCCGACCGGATCGCCGACTATGCAACGATGGCCCGGCTGATGGCTTCCTTGGCCAGCTACCTGGCGGTCAACATTTCCAGCCCCAACACCCCGGGGCTGCGCGCTTTGCAGGACGAAGGCGCGCTGACCGAACTGCTCGACGCGGTGATGGAAGCGCGGGGCAGCTCGGGTCCGCCAGTATTCCTCAAGGTCGCGCCGGACCTTGAAAGCGCCGATGTGGAGGCCATTGCCCGGATCGCAATCGACAAGAAGCTGGGCGCGCTGATCGTTTCCAACACCACCATATCGCGCCCGCCGCTGAAATCGCGCCATGCCCTTGAAGCGGGCGGGCTGTCGGGCGCGCCCTTGCGCGAACTGGCGCTCGAACGGCTGCGGCAATTCCGCAGGGCCACCGGCGGCGCCATGCCGCTGATCGGGGTGGGCGGGATCGCGACGGCCGAGCACGCCTGGCAGCGGATCCGCGCCGGGGCGAGCCTGGTCCAGCTTTACAGCGCGATGGCTTATGAAGGGCCGGGGATCGCGCGCGAGATCGTGCGCGGGCTGGAACGGCTGATGCAGCGCGATGGCTTTGGCTCCATTGCCGAAGCGGTCGGAAGCGAATAGCCATGGGACATATGGTGAAACTCAACCGGATCGTCCTCGCCCTCGCCCCGCTTGTGCTGGCGGGCTGCGCCACCACTTCCGCCAACCAATCGGCCCCGCCGCCGGGGGCCCAGCCCTATGACGCCGGGATGGTCAGCGCCGCCGATCCGCGCGCGGCCGAGGCCGGGGTGGCAATGCTGCGCCAGGGCGGCAGCGCCACCGACGCGGCAATCGCGACCATGCTGGCCTTGACCGTGGTCGAGCCGCAAAGCTCGGGGATTGGCGGCGGCGGGCTTTATGTTGCGACCAACTCGCGCGGCCAGGTTGCAACCTTCGACGGGCGCGAAACGGCTCCCGCCGCGGCCAGCCCCAATTGGTTCGTCAAGGACGGCAAGCAGCTGACCTATCTGGACGTGGTGCCGGGCGGGGCCAGCGTGGGCGTGCCGGGCAACATTGCGCTCGCCGCCAAGGCGCACCGTGCGCATGGCCGCCTGCCCTGGGCTGCGCTCTATGCCCCGGCGATCAAGCTGGCGCGCGATGGCTTTGTCATGACCCCGCGGCTGCACAATGCGCTCAAGACCACCAGGCGTGTCGCCGCGCTGACCGAGGAAGGCCGCGCGCTCTACTATGGCACCGATGGTGAGCCGCTACCGGTCGGCACTGTGATCAAGAACCCGGCGCTGGCCGATACCATGCAGGCGATCGCCGATCAGGGCGAGCAGGCGTTCTATTCGGGCGCAAACCCCAAGGCGATCGTCGCCAAGGTCACCACCGCGCCGCGCGCGCCCGCGCCGATGGTGGAGAGCGACGTCACCTCCTACCAGGCCAGGAACCGTGCGCCGGTCTGCGCCAGGTACCGCCAATACCGGATCTGCGGAATGGGCCCGCCCAGTTCGGGCGCGACCACCGTGCTGGCAACGCTGGGCCAGCTCGAACGCTTCGATCTCAAGAAACTTGGCAAGGGTTCGCCCACATCCTGGCACCTCATCGCCGAAAGCCAGCGACTCGCCTATGCCGACCGCGCGCGCTATTCGGCCGATGGGGATTTCGTCGAAGTGCCGGTCGCCGGGATGATCGACGCCAGGTATCTCGCCAGCCGCTCGGCGCTGATCGATCCGGCCAAGACCATGCCCGGCGTCAGCGCCGGGACCCCGCCGGGCGCGGAGAAGCTGGCCCGCGCCGATGCGCCCTATGCCGAGGAATTCGGCACCTCGCACATCTCGGTAGTCGACCGCGCGGGCAATGCGGTGAGCTATACCTCGACGATCGAAAGCGGGTTCGGATCAGGGCTGATCGTCGGCGGCTACTTCCTCAACAACGAGCTGACCGACTTTGACATGGCTGCCGAAAAGGACGGCCGCCTGGTCGCCAACCGGCCTGACAGCGGCAAGCGCCCGCGCAGCTCGATGTCGCCAACGCTGGTCTTCGGGCCGGACGGCAAGCTGGTGCTGGTGCTGGGCGCGGCCGGGGGCACCACGATCCCCGCGCAAGTGATCCGGGCCCTCATCGGCGTGCTCGACTGGGATCTGCCGCCCGACCAGGCGCTGGCCCTGCCGGTGCTGTTCGCGCCGGGCGGCAACACGGTCTATCTGGAGAAGGGCACCGCGCTCGAGGCCATGGCCCCGGCGCTGACCCGGCTGGGCCACGCCGACCTGCAGTTCCGCGCCTCGATCTCGTTCAAGGCCCAGGCGATCCGGATCGACGGGCGCAAGCTGCAAGGCGCGGCCGATCCACGCAGCGAAGGCAAGGCGATCTCCGAATAGCTTGCGAGGCGCGCCGAGGCGTCTTAGTCAGCAAGCCGGGACAAAGGATGCACGCGAAAGGGGCGCTGCACGTGGTTGATATCTCTGACCTGCCGACACGCAGGAATCTGGTTGAACTGTTTCTGGCGCGCGCCGATGCCAAGGGCGATGCGCCGTTCCTGTGGGCCAAACAGGCCGGCAAGTGGCAAGCGCTGAGCTGGGCCGAAGTGGCGCGGCAGGTTTGCTGCCTGGCCGAATCGCTGCGCAAGCTGGGGCTGAAGGACGGCGACCGGGTGATGCTGGTTTCCGAAAACCGCCCCGAATGGTGCATCGCCGATTTCGCGGTGATGGCCGCGGGCTGCATCACGGTGCCGGCCTATGTCACCAATACCGAGCGCGACCACATGCACATCCAGGAGGATTCGGGTGCCAGCGCCGTAATCGTCGCCAATGACAAGCTGGCCAAGCCCTTGCTGGGCGCGGTGATCCGCTCTGGCATTGCCAAGCACGTGATCGGGATCGAACCGCTACGGATCGCCCAGGCCGAGGGCTTTGACTATCACGAATGGCAGGCATTGATCGCGGGCGGCGGGACGAAAGAGCGCGCCGCCGTTGAAGCGCGGATCGCCAAGATCGGCCGCGAGGATACCGCCTGCCTGATCTACACCAGCGGCACCGGCGGATCCCCGCGCGGGGTGATGCAGCACCACGGCGCGATCCTGATGAACGCAGATGGCGCGGCGCGGGTGCTGGCCGAGGACTTTGGCCTCGACGATGACGACGCCTTCCTTTCGTTCCTGCCGCTCAGCCATGCTTACGAGCATACCGGCGGCCAGATGCTGCCGATCGCGGCCGGCGCGCAGATCTATTACGCCGAAGGGCTCGAAAAGCTCGCCTCGAACATCGAGGAAACCCGCCCGACCGTGATGGTGGTGGTCCCGCGGCTGTTCGAAGTGCTCCGCGCGCGGATCATGAAGCAGGTCGAAAAGCAGGGTAAAGTAGCCAACTTCCTGATGGACCGGGCGATGCGGATCGGCGCGAGCAAGGCCGGGGGCAAGGGCCGCTGGCGCGACAAGCCGATGGACCTGATCCTTGAAAAGACCCTGCGCCCCAAGATCCGGGGGCGCTTTGGCGGGCGGATCAAGGCGATGGTCTCGGGCGGCGCACCGCTCAGCCCGGAAGTGGGCGTGTTCTTCGAATCGATGGGGCTGACCATGCTTCAGGGCTATGGCCAGACCGAGGCCGGGCCGGTGATCAGCTGCAACCGTCCCAGGGCCGGTCTGAAGATGGACACTGTCGGCCCGCCGCTCGACGGGGTCGAGATCCGGATCGCCGAGGACGGCGAGATCCTGGTCCGCGGCGAGCTGGTGATGCATGGCTACTGGCGCAACAAGGGTGAAACCGACAAGGCGCTGCAAAACGGTTGGCTCCATACTGGCGATATCGGCCATCTGGACGAGGCCGGGCGGCTGGTGATCACCGACCGCAAGAAGGACATGATCGTCAACGACAAGGGCGACAATGTCTCGCCCGCGCGGGTCGAGGGGCTGCTGACGCTGCAAAGCGAGATCGCCCAGGCCATGGTGGTGGGCGATCGCCGCCCCTATATCGTCGGGCTGGTCGTGCCCGATACGGAGTGGGCAATCGAATGGGCCCAGGCCAATGGCGAGAAGTTCGACATGAAGGCGCTGCAGGACCTGCCCGCCTTCCGCAGCGCGGTCCGCGCCGCGATCGACCGGGTCAACCAGGACCTCAGCGTGATCGAAAAGGTCCGCCAGTTCGCTTTTGCGGACGAGGCCTTCACGATCGACAACGAGGAACTGACCCCCAAGCAGTCAATCCGCCGCCACAAGCTGAAGGCGCGGTATGGCGAGCGGCTCGACGCGCTCTACAAGGGATGAGGCCCACCCCGGCGCGCACAGTTGCGGTCTTGGCGGCGGCTTGCTGTCTCATCGGGGCGCGAAATGGCGAGCTGCCCGACGCGCTTCTGGCGGGATGGAAAGGCCGGCCGACCTGCGAATTGCTGTCGCAATCTGCCACAAACCGGGTGCTCAAGTGCACCTTCAAGCCGGGCACCGGGCACGAGCGTCATTTCCACCCGGTTAATTTTGGCTATGCGCTGAGCGGCGGGGTGATGCGGCTGACCGATGCCAAAGGCATCAGAGTGGCGACCATCAAGACTGGCTCGAGTTTCAGCAGTGCCGGAACCGAGTGGCACGAAGCGGTCAATATCGGCAAGACCACCGTTGTCTACCTGATCGTCGAGGAATGGCCGGCACGGCCCCAGAGCAACTTGGGCAAAACCTGACCCAAATTCCGTCTATGCTGAGCTTGTCGAAGCACTGCCCTTTTCTTCGTGCCTCGCCCGCAACCGCTTGAAGAAAAGAGCGATCCTTCGACAAGCTCAGGATAGTCGGGGCTGGGGCGAGGTGATTCAGATTTTCCAATCACCGCTCTAAAACGCGATTCGATCGGCCACAAGAAAAGGCCGGGCTCGGCAGTGGTCCACACCCGCCGGCCCGGCCTTGTTCATTTGAGCCGAAGCTTACTTGGCTTCTTCGCTCGAAGCGGCAGCGGCGTCGCCCGAAGCGGCAGCCGAAGCGTCTTCCGAACCGGCAGCCGAAGCTTCCGGAGCAGCTTCTTCGGTAGCGGCCGGAGCAGCTTCTTCCTTCTTTTCGCCGCAAGCGGCAACAGCCAGCGAACCGGCAGCAATGGCAGCGAACAGTGCGATCTTCTTCATTTGGGAATCCCCTTAGTGTTACCCGATGCCCGCGCATGGCGGGCCGCGCGACTGCATGCACGTTTGTTTTGGCTTTGTCGATTTGGAAAATGCGCGGGCGCGAAAAATTCGAATGCAG
>PNJT01000122.1 GCA_013822005.1 Novosphingobium sp.
AGATTCTATCCACTAGAACCGCGAATACTGGGGGCAACAGGCAAGAAGAGAAGCGCATCAAACCTCCCAAAACCAAACGTTCGGTAGGTTAATACAAAGAACTGGAAAGGCAAAAGAAAAGGCCCCGCCGAAGCGGGGCCTTTGTCTTTGCCTTTACGGCTGCTCAGTTCAAAGCTTCCCGGTCAGTTCCGGCACGGCGCTAAACAGGTCCGCGACCAGGCCGATGTCGGCGACCTGGAAGATCGGCGCGTCTTCGTCCTTGTTGATGGCGATGATGGTCTTGCTGTCCTTCATCCCCGCCAGGTGCTGGATCGCGCCCGAGATGCCGATCGCGACATAGACTTGCGGCGCAACGATCTTGCCGGTCTGGCCGACCTGGAAGTCGTTGGGGACATAGCCCGCATCGACTGCGGCGCGGCTGGCACCGATCGCGGCACCGAGCTTGTCGGCGAGCGGGAAGATCGTCGCCTTGAAGGTATCGGCATCCTTGAGCGCGCGGCCGCCCGAGACGATCACCTTGGCGCTGGTCAGTTCCGGACGCTCGCTCTTGGCGATTTCAGACCCCATGAAGCTGCTGGTCCCGGCATCGCCGGCACCCGAAACCGCCTCGACAGTGCCCGAACCGCCGCTGACTTCCGCCTTGGCGAAAGCGGTGCCGCGCACGGTGATCACCAGCTTGGCATCGCTCGATTCAACCGTGGCAATCGCATTGCCGGCATAGATCGGGCGGGTAAAGGTCTTGGGGCCTTCGACCGAGAGGATGTCCGAGATCTGCATCACATCGAGCAGCGCGGCGACGCGCGGGGCCACGTTCTTGCCGGTGGTGGTGGCGGGCGCGAGGAACGCGTCGTGGCTGGCCATTAGCCCCGCCACCAGCGGCGCGACGTTTTCGGCCAGGGCATTGGCATAGGCCGCATCGTCCGCCAGGTGGACCTTGCCCACGCCCGCGATCCTGGCGGCTTCATCGGCCACGGCCTTGCAGCCCGAGCCCGCGACCAGCAGGTGGACTTCGCCGATCTGCGAAGCGGCGGTAACCACGGCCAGGGTAGCGTCCTTGACCGACTTGTTGTCGTGTTCGACCCAAACGAGAGTTTTCATCTTCGAATTCCTTCCATCCCATCCCGTTCGCTTGCGAAGCGAAGTCGAGATGCCTCGCGTGGCGTGTCTCGACTTCGCTCGACACGAACGGAGGTGGGTGAGTGGTCTTAGGCTACGCCCATTTCCTTGAGCTTGGCGACGAGGGCATCGACGTCGGCCACCTTGATCCCGGCGCTGCGCACCGGCGGTTCGCTGACCTTCAGCGTCTTGAGGCGCGGGGTAAGGTCCACGCCATAGTCGCCTGCCGATTTGGTCGCGAGCGGCTTGCTCTTTGCCTTCATGATGTTGGGCAGCGAGGCATAGCGCGGCTCGTTGAGGCGGAGATCCGTGGTGACCACCGCCGGCAGTGCCAGCTTGACCGTTTCCAGCCCGCCGTCGACTTCGCGCTTCACCAGCACGTGACCGCCATCGACGGTGACTTCGTTGGCGAAGGTCCCTTGCGGGCGGCCCATCAGCGCGGCGACCATCTGGCCGACCTGGTTCGAATCGTCGTCGATCGCCTGCTTGCCGGTGATGATCAGCTGTGCGCCTTCTTCCTCGGCGACGCCCTTGACGATCTTGGCGACGGCGAGCGGTTCGACTTCAACGCCGTCATCGACCTGCACCAGCACGGCGCGGTCTGCACCCATCGCCAGCGCGGTGCGCAGCGTTTCCTGGGCCTTGGCCGGGCCGACCGACAGCGCGATAATCTCGGTCACCACGCCCTTTTCCTTGAGGCGGATGGCTTCCTCGACGGCGATTTCGTCGAAGGGGTTCATGCTCATCTTCACATTGGCGAGATCGACGCCCGAGCCGTCGGACTTGACCCGCGGCTTCACGTTATAGTCGATCACGCGCTTCACGCAGACCAGGGCTTTCATCGGTTCCAGACCTTTCCCACTAAATGCTGCACTGCGGCATAATTATCGTTTACGTAAACGTCAACCCCGCGCTTAACCGCCCGGTTGATTTCACAACGCGCACCGCCATTGCCGCGCGGGGCCAGCGGGTCAAGTCAAGTTTGCTGATGCTTGGCAGCAAATTTGCTACAGGTTGGGCGGCAGGGTGTGCAGCTATTTCTTCCCCGCGCCTTGGCATTCGAAGGCAAGCGCGATCTATGCGACCATCTCCAGGGCAAATCTCCCCTCCCCGGCGGGGAGGGGTTGGGGGTGGGGGCTCGACGCCCGAGAGGGTGAACCCCCATCCCAACCCTTCCCCACCGGGGAAGGGCTTTCAGGAAATCACGCCGCCTTGCGCACTTCCGCAACGATCTTCTTGGCCGCATCGCCCAGGTCGCTGGCCGACACGATCGGCAGGCCAGAGCCTTCGAGGATCTGTTTGCCGAGCTCGACATTGGTGCCTTCAAGGCGGACCACCAGCGGAACCGCCAGGTTCACTTCCTTGGCCGCGGCGACAATCCCGTCGGCGATGATGTCGCACTTCATGATCCCGCCGAAGATGTTGACCAGGATGCCCTTCACCGCCGGGTCCTGGAGGATGATCTTGAACGCGGCGGTGACCTTTTCCTTCGAGGCACCGCCGCCCACATCAAGGAAATTGGCGGGGAATTCGCCGTTCAGCTTGATGATGTCCATCGTCGCCATGGCCAGGCCAGCGCCGTTGACCATGCAGCCGATGTTGCCGTCGAGCTTGATATAGGCGAGGTCGTACTTGCTGGCTTCGATTTCGGCCGGGTCTTCCTCGGTCTCGTCGCGCATCGCCATGACTTCGCTATGGCGATAGAGCGCGTTCGAATCGAAGCTCATCTTGGTGTCGAGCACCAACAGCTGGCCAGCGCATTCGGCCAGCGGGTTGATTTCGATCATCTCGCAATCGAGCGCCACGAAAGCGTCGTAAAGCTGCTTGCCCAGCACCCCGGCCTGCTTGGCCAGATCGCCCTTGAGCTTGAGCGCAAAGGCGACCGCGCGGCCGTGGTGCGGCATGAAGCCCTGCGCCGGATCGATCGTGATCGTGGTGATCTTCTCAGGCGTATCATGCGCCACGTCCTCGATGCTCATCCCGCCTTCGGTGCTGACGATCATGGCGATGCGGCCAGTGGCGCGGTCAACCAGCATCGAGAGGTAGTATTCCTTGCCGATATCGACCCCGTCGGTGATGTAGAGCCGGTTGACCTGCTTGCCCGCATCGCCGGTCTGGATCGTCACCAGGGTGTTGCCCAGCATTTCACGGGCATGGCTTTCGACTTCTTCAAGGCTCTTGGCCAGCCGCACGCCGCCCTTGGCATCGGGGCCCAGTTCCTTGAACTTGCCCTTGCCGCGCCCGCCGGCGTGGATCTGGCTTTTCACCACATAGAGCGGCCCGGGCAGGGACTTGGCGGCTTCGACCGCTTCGGCCACGGTCATCGCGGCAATGCCTTTGGGGATTGCGATGCCGAATTTGGCGAGCAGTTCCTTGCCCTGGTACTCATGGATGTTCATGGGGGTAATCTCCGGTCCGGGGGAGGGGGCGGGCCAAGTTGCCTTGGGCCCCTGATATGCCGCCGCCTAAGCACAGCGCAGGATGCTTGAAAAGACCCCGAAAGGTCCAATAGGGTAGAAATATGAACGCCAGTTGCGAGTCATTCTTAACAGTTCGGTTTGCAGCCGTTTGATCGACCGCGCGCGCCTTGAGGCAATCGTGCGCGAGGCCGGGCGGATCGCGCTGGCCAGCTGGCCGGGGCACGGGCACGCGCTGGAAAGCTGGGAAAAGGAAGCCGGCAGCCCGGTCAGCGCGGCGGACCTGGCGGTTGATTCGTTCCTCAAGCGCGAACTTGGCGTCTTGCTGCCCTCGGCCGGCTGGCTTTCGGAAGAAACCATCGATGCGCCCGAGCGGCTGAAGGGCGGGCTGATCTGGCTGGTCGATCCGATCGACGGGACCCGCGATTTCATCCGCGGCCGCAGCGGCTGGGCGGTCTCGGTCGCGCTGGTCAGCGCCGGACGGCCGCTGCTGGGCATTCTCGACGCCCCGGCGCGCGGTGAGTTCTGGTCGGGCGAGGCGGGTCAGGGATCGTGGCGCAACGGCATGCGGCTCAGCGCCTCGCGCCGCACCCAGCTGTCCGGCGCGCGGGTTCCCGCCCATGCCCTGCCCAAGACCGATATGGACCTGACCATGGTCGATCAGCCCAATTCGATCGCGCTGCGCATGGCAATGGTTGCCGCCGACGAGGCCGACCTGGTCGCGACGCTGCGCTGGGGCTACGAATGGGACATCGGCGCCGCCGCGCTGATCGCGCGCGAGGCCGGGGCCATGGCAACCGACGCCTTCGGCCAGCCGCTGGCCTACAACAAGCGCGACCCGCGCGCCTTCGGGGTGCTGGTCTGCTCGCCCGAGATCCACGGCGCGGCGGTTGAGCGGCTGGCCGGGCGGGCCAAGGAGCTAGCTGCGAAGTAGCAAAGGGCCCGCCCTTGCAGGCGAGCCCTTCTCTATCAGTTTCAGGCTGCGATCAGGTGCCCGAACGGGCCGCCTGCACGTCTTCCTGCGTTACCGGCACGATCTTGATTTCGACCCGGCGGTTCTTGGCGCGGCCTTCGGCGGTGTCGTTGGTATCCACCGGCATGGTTTCGCCAAAGCCCTGGCTGCGCAGCCGCGCGACGGGGACGCCCTGCGAGATCAGGTAGTTCATCACGGTGCGCGCACGGCTTTCCGAAAGCGTCTGGTTGAAAGCGTCGCTGCCGGTCGAATCGGTGTGCCCGTAAACATCGACCAGGCTGTCAGGATAGTCCTTGAGGCTTTGCGCGACCTGATCGAGCGTGGCGCGGAATGCCGGCTTGAGCGTGGCGCTGCCGACGTCGAAAGTGACGCCGTCGGGCAGGTTGACCAGGATCGCCTTGCCGCCATCGGTTTCGGTCACATCGACCCCGGACCCGGCGGTCTTTTCCTTCAGGGTCTTGATCTGCTGGTCCATCTTGTAGCCGACCACGCCCCCCGCGACGCCGCCGATACCGGCACCAACAATGCGCCCGGTCTTGCCGCCGATCAGCCCGCCCAGAAGCCCGCCAACCACCGCGCCGCCAACCCCGCCGATCGCGGTGCGCGAAACCTTCTTTTCACCGGTGTTGGGATCGGTGACGCAGGCCGCAGTGGCCAGCAGGGCCGTTGCGGCCATCGCGGAAGTGAGAAAACGGGTCTTTTTCATGAGTGGTCCCCTTCAGAAGATCTGACTTGGTGTTAACCGTAAACCCTTGAAGCTGAATGGGAGCTAGATAGCCATGATGTCAATCAATTGTACGCTTTGGCCTTGCGGGGCGTTTCTGCTATCGGATGAAGCGTGACCCCCTTTCCCTGGAGCGACCTCTTTATCATCGCAGGGCTGATCCTGCTGAACGGCCTGTTCTCGATGTCGGAACTGGCGATCGTCTCGGCGCGCCCGGCGCGGCTCAGGCTGCTGGCCGAACGCGGCAACAAGGGGGCCAAAGCGGCACTGGCGCTGGCGGCGGATCCGGGCAAGTTCCTCTCGGCAGTGCAGATCGGGATCACCCTGGTGGGCATCATCGCCGGTGCCTATTCGGGGGCCAGCCTGGGCGGACCGACCGGCGAGCGGCTGGCCATGCTGGGCCTGCCCGAGCGCTGGGCGCCTGAGGCCGGTTTCGCTCTGGTCATCGCGTTGACCACCTATTTCAGCCTGGTGGTCGGCGAACTGGTGCCCAAACAGCTGGCCTTGCGCGCCGCCGAGGCCATCGCGGTCACCGCCGCCTTGCCGATGAAACTGGTTGCGCGCGCCACCGCGCCGGTGGTCTGGCTGCTCGACCGCTCCTCGGGCCTGCTGCTGCGGCTGACCGGGGTGACCCACAAGGGCGACCACGCGCTGACCGCCGAGGAACTGCACATGGTCTTCGCCGAAGCGACCCGTTCGGGCGTGATCGAGGAGGACGAGCGCCAGATCATGACCGGGATCATGCGCCTGGCCGACCGCCCGGTGCGCGAGCTGATGACCCCGCGCACCGAACTCGACACGATCGACCGCAAGGCCAGCGAGGCCGAAGTCCGCGCCGCAATCAAGGATTCGCCGCATTCGCTGCTGCCGGTTGCTGATGGCAGCCCCGACAACATCGTCGGCGTGGTCAAGGTCAAGGACGTGCTGGCCACGCTGCTCGCGGGCAAGAAGCTAGGCCTGGCGCGGCTGATGCGCCGGGCGGAAGTGATCCCCGACCAGCTCGATGCGATGGACGCGCTGCGGCTGCTCCAGCAAAGCGATGTCGCGATGGCGCTGGTCCACGACGAGTATGGCCACCTTGAGGGCGTGGTGACCCCGGCCGACCTGCTCTCGGCGATCGTCGGCAATTTCGCCAGCCACCAGGACGAAGGCGACGATCCGCTGATGGTCACGCGCGAGGATGGCTCGCTGCTCTTGGCGGGCTCGCTCCCGGTCGATGCGCTGATGGACGAGCTGGGGCTGGAACTCCCCGACGACCGCGATTTCGCCACGGCGGCGGGCTATGCCCTGTCGGTCTTCAAGAAACTCCCGCGCGAAGGCGAGCACTTCCACGACCAGGGCTGGCGGTTCGAAGTGGTCGATATGGACGGACGCAAAATCGACAAGCTGCTGGCCAGCAGGGTGGTTGCGGTCGGCGAGGCTGAATAGGGGGTTCGCGCAAAGGCGCGAAGAGCGCAAAGGTGTTGTGCTTGCGGCGAAGCCGCCTTGTCATTCTGCGGTCCGTGTTGGGCTGCTTGCGATCAGATAAGGGGAGCCTTCGGCTCAGGCTGACCTCTTCGCGCTCTTCGCGCCTTTGCGCGAACCAAAAAAAGGGCCCGCCAACCGGCGAGCCCCTTCGAATGGCAAACCAAAAGAAAAATCAGCCCGGCGTAACCGAAGTCGTCGCCTCACGCCCGTCGCCTTCCGGCGCGGCGATGATGTCGCGGGCGGTTTCGCCTTTGTCCACCGTGTTGGTGCCCGAATCGCCCACGGTCGAGCGGATCGCGGGGGCGGCGAGGCCGGCCTTGCTGCCCACGCTGGTTTCCACGCCCGAGCGCGGCTGCGGCGCGCCGAACAGCGCGCTCTGCGCCTGCTGGGCAGTGCTGGTGTCGGTCGGCCGCGGCGCGCCGGGGGCCGGCGGGACCAGGCTGAAATCGGGCGGGATCACCAGCGGCGCCTGGCGCTGCACGGCGAATTCATCGGGGCGTGCACGGTTGAACAATCCGCCGCCGCCGCAGGCCGACACCAGCAGTGCCGAAGCGGTAACGAGGATCATTCCGGTGGACTTACGCATAATTCAGGTCTCCGTCGCGGGCGTACCCGCATCTGTTTCGGGCTTTTCGCGGATTAGGAAGCTGCGGGCAAGCACTATCACCACGCCGATCGTGATCGCGGCATCGGCCACGTTGAAGATGTAGAAGCTCCAGCTGCCGAGGTGGAAATGCGCGAAATCGACGACATGGCCGTAAGCAATCCGGTCAACGATATTGCCCAAGGCTCCGCCCAGGATCAGCGCCAGCGCCACGATCTCGCCCAGCACTTTCTCGCGCAGCAACCAGACCAGCACTACCAGCGCGATGGCGGCGGTCAGGCCCACCAGCGCCCAGCGGGCACTATCGGATTCGGCGGTCAGGAAGCCCATCGACACGCCGTAGTTGGACGTGCGGGTCAGGCTGAAGAAGCTGGTCAGTGCGATCTGCTCACCATCCACGTCGAGCCCCAGCCTCTTCACCACCCACCACTTCGTCACCTGGTCGGCGATGAAGATCAACGCGGCCAGCGCGAGGCCGTAGAGGCGGTTTCGGGTCAGGGTCATGACGCCGCGTCCATGCCGCTCACAACCTGATCGCAGCGTGAACAAAGCGCGCCGTCCTCGGTGACTTCGGGCAAGTGTCGCCAGCAGCGGCCGCATTTGTGGTT
>PNJT01000123.1 GCA_013822005.1 Novosphingobium sp.
TAAGCCGAACAATCCCATCATGACCCGCGAGGTAAAGATGGAAGGCTTCGGCAATGTCGATTTCGTCATCTCCGATATAGCCGACAACGGCAGCATCAGTCAGTTCATTTCAGTCGAGTTACAGGCCATCGACATCACCGGATCGGCTCGCCCTGCCTATGATGCTATCCTGGCGGGTAAGCAGATGGGAAAGCGCCCCACATACAACTTCAACTGGAAGAACGTCGCCAAGCGATACATGAATCAACTCATTTCCAAGGGCTATTACCACCATCACTGGGGGACCAAGATTGTCGCGTTGATTCAGGATGAAGTCTATGATTACTTCCGCAAGGACGCTGATTTTTTCACGACCAAGGACATCGACTCCACCAATGTGAACATCGTATTCATGGTCTATGGTTTTGAGCCTGGCGGCTCTGACGGACGCGAACAGAGGTTGGTTTTGAAAAGAGTCGAAGGGACACACCATTCGAACCTGCAACAAGCAGTTCTCTACAAGACCGCCCCAAGCCGAGACGCCTTCATCAAGCGTATCGAAAAGGCGATGCAGCGATAGCCTTTGGCGGCGATACCCTGCGCGCGGCGACCGACTGGACGGTCGATGCCGACGGGCGGCTCTCGATCAAGCATGGCGACAGCTTCATCATGCTGGTCGAATGGGCCAAGGACGGCACGCTGCGCTCACGCTCGATCCAGCCCTATGGCGCGGCCACCACCCGCCCCGCCAGCCCGCACTATGCCGACCAGGCCCCGCTGTTCGTGGCCAAGCAGTTCAAGCCGGTGTGGTTCACTCGTGCTGACATTGCGAAGCATGCCGTTCGTCGAGAAACTGTTTCGAATTGAGCCGTTTGCCGCAATCACAGGGCAAACCCGTGGAGAACACCGATATGCGCCGCTTTGTCACCGTCTCGCTTCTGGCTCTGACCCTCAGCGCCTGCGCCTCGGCCCCGCAAGCCCCGGTCGCCAGCGTCACCCCGCCCCCGGCCGAAGCACCTGCCCCCAAGCCCAAGGCCCAGCCCGCGCCGCTGAGCGAACTGGTCAGCAAGGTCGATATTCCCTACGAGCAGTTCACCCTGTCGAACGGGCTCCAGGTCATCGTCCACACCGATCGCAAGGCACCGATCGTGGGGGTCACCAGCTATTACCGCGTCGGTTCGAAGAGCGAGCCCAAGGGCCGCACCGGCTTTGCCCACTTGTTCGAACACCTGATGTTCGGTGGCAGCGAGAACGTGCCCAATTTCGACGTGCCGCTGGAAGGCGCGGGCTCGACCAGCACCAACGGATCGACCTGGTATGACCGCACCAATTACGTCCAGACGCTGCCCAAAGGCGCGCTGAACCTTGCGCTGATGATGGAAAGCGACCGGATGGGGCACCTTTTGGGTGCAGTCACCCAGGACAAGCTCGACAAGCAGCGCGGCGTGGTCCAGAACGAAAAGCGCCAGGGCGATAACGAGCCCTATGGCCTGGTGGACTATGCGATCGGCGACGGGCTGTTCCCGGTCGGCCACCCCTATCGCCACTCAACGATCGGCTCGATGGCCGATCTCAATGCCGCCAGCCTGACCGACGTGCGCAAATGGTTTACCGACAACTATGGCCCCAACAATGTCGTGCTGGTGCTGGCCGGCGATATCGATGCCGCCACCGCGCGGCCGATGGTCGAAAAGTGGTACGGCCACATTCCGCGCGGGCCCGAAGTGGCCAAGGTCGCCGCGCAGCCGGTGACGCTGGCCGCGCCGGTCCGGCGTGAGATGAAAGACCAGGTGCCGCTGACCAAGGTCTATCGGGTCTGGTCGGGCCCGGGCATGAGCCACACCGATGCCCCCGCGCTCGATATGGGGATGCGGGTGCTGGGGGGCCTCGCCTCCTCGCGGCTCGACAACGAACTGGTCCGCGGGCGCCAGCTCGCCACCTCGGTTTCGGCCTCTGCCCGGCAGTTTGAACAGGTCGGCTTCATCCAGGTCGAAATGATCATCAAGCCGGGCGTGGACCAGGCCGTGGCCGAAAAGGCGCTGGACGATATCATCGCCGACCTGATTCTGAACGGCCCGACCGAGGATGAGCTGCGCCGCGCCGCGACCTCTGCGGTTTCCGGGCAGATCGCCGGGCTGGAGCAAGTCGGCGGGTTCGGCGGCAAGGGCGCTACGCTGGCCGAAGGGCTGCTCTACACGGGCGATCCGGCGCAGTACAAAAAGGACCTGGCAGCAATCGCCGCGCTGAAACCCAGCGACGTCCAGGCCGCGCTCAGCCGCTGGCTGACCCGCCCGGTCTATTCGCTGGTGGTGACCCCGGGTGAGCGCACCGAAAAGGGTGACCTGATGGGCGGCTGGGGCGACGAGGCCACCGGCCCCGCCGCCAAGCCTGACGCGAAGAAGCCCGCGCCCAAGCTGGCCAAAGGCCCCAAGCGCGAGATGCCGCCGGTCGATCCGGTCGGCGAGCTGACTTTCCCCAAGGTCGAGCGTTCGGCGCTGTCCAACGGCGTGCCGGTGGTGCTGGCGCGGCGGCGTGCCCAAGGTGCTGGTCAGCCTGTCGTTCGATGCCGGCTATGCCGCCGATGCCCAGGACGGACCCGGCACCCAGTCGCTGATGATGTCGCTGCTGAGCGAGGGCACCGCCAGTCTGGGCGCCACCCAGATCGCCGAAGAGCAGGAGCGGCTGGGTGCCTCGATCGGCGCGGGTGCCGGAGTTGACAGTTCCGGCGTGACCTTGAGCGCGCTGACCCCCAACCTCCAGCCCTCGCTCGACCTGCTGGCCGATCTGGTGCTCAATCCCGCCTTCCGCGAGGACGACGTTCAGCGTGCGCGCGACAAGCGGCTGGCCGATATCGCCCAGTCGCAGGCCAGCCCGCGGGCGCTCGCCAGCCGCAGCCTGAACCCGATCCTGTTCGGACCCGCGCACCCCTATGGCCAGCCGGGTGATGGGCTGGGCGATGCCCGCTCGGTCGCGGCGCTCGGTCCGGCCGCCCTGCGCGCCGCACACAGCAAATGGCTGCGGCCTGACAATGTCACGATCACCGTGGTCGGCGATGTTTCGATGGAACAGCTGAGGCCCATGCTCGAGGCCAGCTTCGGCGGCTGGAAAGCCCCGGCCAGCGCCCGGCCGGTCAAGGCCCTCGACGCGGCGATCCCCGTCCCGCAACCCCGGATCGTGCTGATCGACCGGCCCAATTCGCCGCAGTCGGTGATCGTCGCGGGCCGCGTCCTGCCGCTCACCGGCGGCACCGCCAACATGGAAGCGCTCGACCTTGCCAATCAGGTGCTGGGCGACGGGTTCCTCAGCCGCCTCAACCTCAACCTGCGCGAGGACAAGGGCTGGTCATACGGCGTGCGCACCGGCATCCGCAGCCCCAAGGGCCCGCGCAGCCTGGTGCTGACCGCCCCAGTCCAGGCCGACCGCACCGGGGATTCGATCGCGCTGATCCTGACCGACATGCGCGCCTTCCCCAAGGCCAAGGGGGTCAACGCCGAGGAACTGGCGCGGGTCACCGATGGCAATGTCCGCGGGCTGCCCAACCAGTTCGAGACCAACGGACAAGTGCTGGGCGCGGTGCTGTCCAACCAGCAGCTGGGCCGTCCGGACGATTACCAGGCCTCGCTGCCCAGCCGCTACCGCGCGATCGACGCCAAGGCGATCAACGGTGCCGCCGCGCAGTACCTCCATCCCGATGGCCTGGTCTTCGTGGTGGTGGGCGATCGCAAGGTGGTCGAACCGCAGCTGGGGAAGCTCGGCCTGCCGGTCGAGATCGCGAACCCCGTTGACTCTGCGCCCGCAAAAGGCGAGTGATCGCGCTACTTACCCCCATGTAAGCTGAGACTTCTATAACCGAGGAGAGTTCGAATGTCCCTGTCCGGCACTTATGAATGCGTAACCAAGACCCCGATGGGCGACCAGAAGAGCGACGTCACGATCCAAGTTGACGGCGACACCTTCACCGGCACCAACGCCGGGGCGCAAGGCACTCTGGAAATGGAAAACGGCAAGGTCGATGGCAACAAGCTGACCTGGACCATGAAGATGACCGTGCCGATGCCGATGACGCTGGAAGGCGAAGCCACCATCGATGGCGATACCCTCAGCGGCGGCGTCAAGGCCGGTGCTTTCGGCACGTTCCCGATCAACGGGACCCGCAAGGCTTAAGTCAGGCCTGCGACGGAATTGAAAGGGCGTCAGGGGCAACCCTGGCACCCTTTTCTGTTTACTTGTCGCTCTTGGCTTCGGCCGTATCGTCCTGATCGGTATCAGGATCGGGATCGAGCACCGCAAATTCTGAGGTCAGCCTGGCCCCGGTGCGCAGATCGATCACGGTATCGCGGTCATAGCCAAGAATGCCTGGAATCGGCCGAACCCGGTTGACAGTGACATTGTGGAAATTGTTGATCTTCCCCGATGCGTGAAACTCCGCGCGAACCGCTGGCAGGGCCGAGAGCGATGGCGGAACACCATAACGCGCCGCTTCCGCCCCGACTTCGCCCCGTCCATCGCGAGAGGTCGAGAAGACTCCGCCAGCCGCGTCAATCTTGTCTTTGCCGGTGAGACCATCACGGCGGGCAACAGTCATCAGGAAATCGCCCAGATCGGTAATGACCCCGGCCTTCACTTCAAACTTTACCGTTCCCATGCAGTTGCAATAGTCAGGATTTCTGAACGCGATTCCGGGAACTGTCGGGCCAAACCAGGCATAAGTGCCTGGCTTCACGCCGATCAGATAGCGGTAGACTGGGACCTTCTTGTCTTTGCTGAACTGGTAGATGCCGAAAGTGTCGCGCATGAAATTCTCGATCGGTCCAATCGAAAACGTCTCCGCGTTGGGTTCAACCGGCCTTGGAAAGGGCTTTCTGCCTTCCATGACAGCCCGGTCAGCCTGCTTCTGCCAGGTGGCAAGTTTACCCGGATACTCCTTCTTGGCCTCTTCCAGTCGGGCTTCCCGGGTCTTGCGATAGTACTCCCAGTCACTCGCGTCCGGTATCCGCATGAAAGTCCCGTGCATTTCGCTCGGCGTCGAAATCAGGATATAGCCCGACTGCGGATCAAGCTTCTCTTTGCCTGAAAGCAGGTGCTTTTCCTGAATTTGTTGCGCATGCGCCATGCCGGACACGGCAAGGAGCAGGCTGGCGATCAATGTGGAGAGCAGCTTCATTGCGCAATCGCCTCCTGCTTGGGTTGAGCGCCTGACGCCACCAGTGCCTGCAATCTGAGTGCCCGCTCGCTGCCCTCGGCGTTCTTGCGGCTCTTGCCGGGGGAGAGGTTGAACTCCTCCCACAGGTCTTTCGGTAATCCGTAGCGCTGGTAGCCTTTGAACCCCATGCAATTGCGGATGTTGATACGGTGGATCTTGTCGTGGTTCCCGCCGCCAATCAGCAAGCCAACCAGTGCACCACCCAGCGCGCCGCCAAGCGCACCGGCCATGCCATACTGCGGGATCAGGTAACTGGTGGTGTAAGTATCGGCAAATGCACTGTTGCCTTGCCGATAGGCGACCTTCCCGCCGGCCAGACCATGACATTCCCGGATATCGGCATAGGCCTCGGCAAAAGTCGTGTTGGTGCGGTGGAAGTAGAAGTACTTGTCGTAATCCTCGGCGGTCTTCGCATCGGGGGTGAAATCGAGCTTGGGCGGATCAAGCCCATCCGCGCTGGGAGCTGCGATTGCCGCAGACGCGGGCTGCTGGACCGGCAGAGCCGCAGGTGCGACTGACGGAGCCGGAGCGGGCGTGGCAACCGGATTTGCAGGCGGGGCGGCTTGCCCTTCGGTCGGCGCAGTCTGCGCCCGGGCGATTCCTCCCGCCAAAATGACGAAAAGCAGCGCAGTCGAAACAAAAACTCGCCGCACTACGGCCTGACTCTTCTTCATGATCTGCCCCTCCAAGTAGAGTGAAGCAAACCAGACGATAAAATTCAAGCCGCGTTCTTCGATTTCTGTTCGAAATCGGAGCTATCACCCCAGCCGCTGCTTGAGCACCTGGTTGACCAGCTGCGGGTTGCCCTTGCCTTGCATCGCTTTCATCGTCTGGCCGACGAAGAAGCCGAACAGGTTTTCCTTGCCGCCCTTGTATTCGGCGACCTTGTCCTGATTGGCGGCGAGGACCGCATCGACCGCGGCTTCGATCGCGCCGGTGTCAGAGGTCTGCTTGTTGGCTTCGATTTCGGCGGCCAGATCAGTATCGCCGATCAGCCAGGCTTCGAACAGTTCCTTGGCCTTGCTGCCCGAGATCTGGCCGCTTTCGGTCGCGACCACGATCGCGGTGTTGGCTTCGAGCGTGTTCTTGGGGTGATCGGCCGAGAGCCCGTGGGCGTTGAGCAGACCCGGCCGTTCGGACAGCAGCCAGTTGGCGACGCGCTTGGCCATCTGGGCCTCGCTCTTGCCCGCGCCCTTGGCGACCGAGGTCAGCAGTTCCTCGAACTGGCGCGCCACTTCGACATCGGCGGTGAGCACCTGGGCGTTGTATGCCGACAGGCCCATGGCGCTCTCATAGCGGTGGCGCTTGGCGTCGGGCAGTTCGGGCAGGCTCGCCTTGCACTCTTCGATGAACGCATCGTCGAGTTCCAGCGGCAGCAGGTCCGGATCGGGGAAATAGCGGTAATCGTGCGCGTCTTCCTTGCTGCGCATCGACCGCGTCTCGTTCCGGTCCGGATCGTAGAGCCGGGTTTCCTGCACCACCGTGCCGCCGTCTTCGATCAGGTCGACCTGGCGGCGGGCTTCGCTTTCAACCACGGCCATGACGAAGCGGACCGAGTTGACGTTCTTGGTTTCGGTGCGGGTGCCGAACGGTTCGCCGGGCTTCCTGACTGAAACGTTGACGTCGGCGCGCATCGAGCCCTGATCCATGTTGCCATCGCAAGACCCGACATAGCGCAGGATCTGCCGCAGCTTGGCCACGTAGGCCCCGGCCTCTTGCGGGCTGCGCATGTCCGGCCGGCTGACGATTTCCATCAGGGCCACGCCCGAGCGGTTGAGATCGACATAGGACATGGTCGGGTGCTGATCGTGCATCAGCTTGCCGGCGTCCTGCTCGATGTGGATCCGCTCGATCCCGATGGTCTTGGTCGAACCTTCAGGATCCTTGTCATCCAGCACCACCTCGATCGCGCCCTCACCCACGATCGGGTGGTAGAGCTGGCTGATCTGGTAGCCCTGCGGCAGATCGGCGTAGAAGTAGTTCTTGCGGTCAAACCGCGACCACTTGTTGATCTGCGCGTTCAGCGCCATCCCGGTGCGCACCGCCTGGCGGATGCATTCGCGGTTGGGCACCGGCAGCATCCCCGGCATTGCCGCATCGACCAGGCTGACCTGGGTATTGGGTCCGGCGCCAAACTGGGTGGCGGCGCCCGAAAACAGCTTGCTCTTGGAGGTGACCTGCGCGTGGACTTCGAGGCCGATCACGACCTCCCATTCGCCCGTGGCGCCGTGGATGCGATAGTTGCTCATGACATTGCCGATAGTGCGGTCAAAGCCGCGCTGCAAGCCGCCGCGACCATTGCCGCGCGGGTTCTTCGATCCAGCGCCAGGCGAAATGCGCGGCCACCAGTACCAAGGCGATCATTGCCATCTGCACCAGCGTCGCTTCCAGCGGGCCGAGCAGCATCCGTTTGACCGGCACCGGACCGGAAAGATCATAGACCGCATAGGGCACCTCCGCCCCGCGCGAGACGAGCAGCAGCAAGTCCATGATCCGCGCCTGGACCATCGCGTGGACCATGTAGATCGCATAGGATATCCGCCCCAGCCATTCGAACGGCGCGGTTTGCAGCATCTGGCTGAGCGCGCCCTGCTCGCGCGCGAAGACCAAAACCACCAGCGCTGCGGGCACGATGATCAGTGCGCCATCAGTGGTGTTGCCCGCCAGCGCGATCGCCAGGAACA
>PNJT01000124.1 GCA_013822005.1 Novosphingobium sp.
CCCCGCCCGCCACGCAGGAAGTATTCCTGCGTGCCCCGGTGGAGCACGTCGTCGATGTCGATCACGGCAGTGTTGGCATAAGTGAAGCTGGGCGCCAGGCTGCGGTAGAGCCGGTCGAAATCGCGATCGACCGTATCGTGGTAAAGCTCCTCGAAGCTTTCGATCACGAAGTAGCTGGGCTGCAAATCGTCGATCACATAGTCGGTGCGCATCACCCGGTCGACGTTGAGCATGATCCGGTTGGGGCTTTGCGCCTCAAGGCAATAGACCGCTTCGGCCGGGCCTGAAAGGATCCCGGCGCCATAGGCGCGCAGGCCATCGGCTTCCTGGATCAGCCCGAATTCGACCGTGTACCAATAGAGCGCGCCCAAGGCCTTGAGCCGGTTGTAACGCATCGCCTTCCACCCGGCACGGCCATATTCCTGCATGTAATCGGCATAGGTCGGGTCGGCCAGCATCGGCACGTGGCCGAAGACGTCATGGAACACGTCGGGCTCCTGGATATAGTCGAAGCATTCGCGGCTGCGGATGAAATTGCCGGCCGGAAAGCGGCGGTTGGCGAGGTGCCAGAAGAACACGTGGTCGGGGATCAGCATCGGCACCGGCACCACCGACCAGCCGGTCAGGGCGCCCAGTTCCTCGGACAGCCGGGCAAAGTCCGGCACCCCGCCGCGGCCCAGGTCAAGCCGCTCAAGCCCGCTCAGGAAAGCACTGGCGGCGCGGCCGGGCAGGACCTGCATTTGCCGTTCGAACAGCTCGTTCCAGACCGCGTGCTCATCGGCGCTAAAGACGCGCTGGCTGGGTTCCAGCCAATCCTCGCCCAGATGCGCGGGGCGCTTCAGCGGGGCGGTGAACACTTCAGGCCCCAGATCGGGCAGGCGGGTAAAGTCGGTTTCGGACATGGTTGCATTCGTAACTTTATCGGCGGCCGACGGCAATGGCCTTCCCAATCGCCGTGCCGATCCCCCCTACAACCCTTGACTTTGACCCCCATCTGACGCATTGGCGCGGCCTTCCGGGGCGGCGCCTATGTGCCGCTCTTGCAGTTTCATGGGCTTTTTGGCCCGAATCAAGAGTTCAGGACCAGAGCAATGGCGAAGCCCGCAACCGTCAAGATCCGCCTCGTATCGACCGCCGACACCGGCTTCTTCTATGTCACCAAGAAGAACCCGCGCAACACGACCGAGAAGATGAGCTTCCGCAAGTACGACCCGGTCGTGCGCAAGCACGTCGAGTTCAAGGAAGCCAAGATCAAGTAAGGGTGCTTGCTTGATCGGTGCGCCGATCGCCTCCGCGATCGGCTGACAACACCGGCCCGCTCCCCCGGCCCGACCACCCGTTGATGGTACCCTATGGGTGGTCGGGCCGGGGGAGCGGGCCGGTGTTGTTTCCGCCATCAGGCGGACAAGCCAAGTTCATTGCGAGTTCAAGCCCCAGCCGCTAGCAGGCCAGGCATGAACACTGCCAAGAACACCTTCCGATCGCTCGCAGGCGCCGCCGCTTTGGCGGCGTTTGGCGTTTCTGCGTCCCTCTCATTCGTTGCGCCGAGTGCTGCCGTGGCCCAGGCCCAGCCCGGCGACCTCACCAATGCCGTGACCGCGCTGCGCGCGATCTCCACCATGCGCGCCGATTTCGTCCAGACCGACATCAAGGGCCAGCGTGTAACCGGTGTGCTGACGCTCAAGCGGCCGGGCAGGATCCGCTTCCAATACCAGAAGGGCGTGCCGATCCTGATCGTTTCGGACGGCAAGGCGCTGACCTTCATCGACTACTCGGTCCGCCAGGTCCAACGCTGGCCCATCGGCGGCAGCCCGCTGGGCGCGCTGCTCGATCCCAAGCGCGACGTGATGCAGTACGGCAAGCTGACCCCGGCCACCAACGGATCGATCGTCAGCATCGAAGTGCGCGACAAGAAGCATCCCGAATACGGCGTGATCACCATGGTCTTCGTGCGCAAGAGCGGTGCGCCGGGCGGGCTTGAACTTTCCAGCTGGGCGACGCTCGATTCGCAGAACACCCGCACCGTGGTGAGCCTGTCGAATCAGCAGTACGGAGTCGCGGTTCCCGACAACACTTTCCGCTACAACGATCCGCGCAGCCCCACTCGTCGATAGCGGACAACGGCCCGTCGCGGACTGTGCGAAAGTTGCGACAATTTGCGACGAGACTTTCGCGATTGTTCATGGCGGCGAAAGGCAAATGCGCCTAAAACCACAACTGACAGCGCGGCCTGAGGCGGGTTCCCCCCCTGTTGCCCAAGCCTCCTACCGGGCCAACCTGTCGAGCGTGACGAACGCACAAAGGAACCCTCGGTCCAATGCCCCCGGACCGAGGGTTTTCTTTTGGACGGGGCCGGGGCGGCCCATGCCGGGCTGCGAACGGCAATCTTCTGCGCTTCCGGTGCTCACACATTCGAACACCCCGATTGCCCTGAGCTTGTCGAAGGGTGCGCTCCGGTTCTCGAAGCTCACCATTCTCGCTCCGGCCTGGACCACCCCAACCCCATCCAATGCGCCGCGAACATAGCCCCTCCCCGATGGGGAGGGGTTGGGGTGGGGGTTCCACGCTGCTTGGCACCACCGCCCCTTGCCGCACCGCCCTGTGCCACCTAAAGCCGCGGGCATGGTCTCGATTGCTACATGGAACATCAATTCGGTCCGCTTGCGGGTCGATCAGGTCGTGCGGTTTTTGGCTGAGCAGCAGCCTGACGTTTTGTGCCTGCAAGAGATCAAGACGGTCGAGGCGGCCTTTCCGCATGAGGCGTTCGAAGCGATTGGCTACACCCACCGCGCGGTGCAT
Source organism: Novosphingobium sp. (assembly GCA_013822005.1). Lineage (GTDB taxonomy): Bacteria > Pseudomonadota > Alphaproteobacteria > Sphingomonadales > Sphingomonadaceae > Novosphingobium. The sequence continues at coordinate 2,800 of PNJT01000124.1, forward strand.
GGGCAGAAGGGCTATCACGGGGTCGCGACGGTCAGCCGGATTCCGCTCCGCGAGCTTTCGCGCAATGACTGGCAGGCGAATGGTGAGGCGCGGCATGTTGGCGTGGAACTGCTCGGCCCGGGCCAAGGTATGGTGCTGGAGAACGTCTATATCCCAGCTGGCGGGGACATTCCTGACCGCGATGCCAATCCCAAATTCGGCCAGAAGCTCGATTTCCTTGAGCGGATGACCCGCTGGTCGGAGACACTTGACCGCCCGACGCTGCTGGTCGGAGATTTCAACATCGCCCCGCTGCCGTCGGACGTTTACGATCACAAGGCCTTGCTCAAGGTCGTCAGCCATACGCCGATTGAAGTCGAGACCCTGCAAGGCCTGACCGATGCCCACGGCTGGGTGGATCTGGGCCGCAAACACATCCCCGCGCCCGAGCGGAACTGGACCTGGTGGTCCTATCGCACCTTCTGGCAGGAAAAGGATCGCGGGCGCAGGCTCGACCACATGTGGGCCTCGCCTCAACTCGCCGCACAGTCGGTCAGCCACCGGATCGTCGAGGAAACCCGCCGCTGGGAGCAGTGCAGCGATCACGTGCCGCTGATCACGGAATTTGCTCTGTGACACCCGAACGCCGTGTTGCCCTGGCGATCGACGCCTTGCGCCACGGCTGGCCGATCCGGCTGGATGATGCCTTGACCCTGCTGCCCGCCGAAACCGGGCTGGGCGACGACGTTGCTGCGGGCCATATGCTGATCTCCTGCGCGCGGGCGGTGACGCTCAAGCTCGCCAACCAGCGCGAGGCTGCGGTGCCCGAAGCCCCGGTGCTGATCCGCGGAGCCGAGAGTTTCGACCTTGCCGCCGCGCGGGCGCTGGCCGATCCGGCGCTGGACCTGGCCACACCGCTCAAGGGCCCGTTCCTGGCCGAGCCGCTGGTGCACGGCGAGGCAGCCGTGGCGGCGATGACCCTGGCGCGGCTGGCCGGGATCCTGCCCGCCTTTCTGGTCGATCCCGAGCCTGCGGGCGAAGCGCAGGAAGCCCGCTCGAGCGATCTCGCCGCCTGGTCCGATGTCTCCCACCTGACCATCGCCAGCCGCGCGCACCTGCCGGTGGCGGCTTGCGAAAGCGCCGAGATCGTTGCCTTCCGCTCGGCCAATGACCTGCGCGAACATGTCGCGCTGGTGATCGGCCAGCAGCGCAGCGACCGCGCGCCGCTGGTGCGCCTGCACTCCGAATGCCTGACCGGCGATATCCTCGGCAGCCTCAAATGCGATTGCGGGCCGCAGCTCGATGCGGCGCTGCGGGCGATGGCCGACGAGGCCGGGCAGGGCGGCTGGGGCGTGCTGCTCTACCTGCGTCAGGAAGGACGCGGGATCGGCCTGATCAACAAGCTGCGCGCCTACCAGTTGCAGGATCAGGGCTTCGATACGGTCGATGCCAACAACCGGCTGGGCCTGCCCAGCGAAGCGCGCGACTTTCCTGTCGCAGCGCGGATGCTCGCTCTGCTGGGGGTCGGGCCGATCCGGCTGATGACCAACAACCCGGCCAAGGTTGAGGCGCTGCGCGGTGCCGGGGCGCAAGTGACCGAGCGGGTGCCGCACCAGCTTCCCCCCAACCCCCACAATGCGCGTTACCTTGAGACCAAGCGCGACCGCACCGGGCACTTGCTGTGAGCCCCTCCTATTCGATCCGCCCCGAAGCTGCGGGCGATCAGGCCGCGATCCACGACCTGGTGGAACGCGCCTTTGCGCCGATGCCCTTTTCGGATGGCGACGAGCAGGACCTGGTCGATGCGCTGCGCGATGCGGGCGATCTGGCGCTGTCCTTGGTTGCTGTATCGGCACAGGGCACGGTGATCGGCCATGTCGGCTTCAGCCCGGTAACGATCGACCACAAGGCCTGCGACTGGTTCCAGATGGCCCCGGTCTCGGTAACTCCCGAACTGCAGCACCAAGGCATCGGCAGCGCGCTGATCCGCGCCGGGATTGAGCAGCTTCGCAGCGCCGGTGCCGGCGGCGTCGCGGTGGTTGGCAACCCGGTCTACTACGAACGCTTCGGCTTTGCCGTGCAGGATGGCCTGACCCCGGAAAGCGAGCGCGATCTGCCCTATTTCCGCGCGCAAGCACTCGCGGGCGACATGCCGCAAGGAACCTTGCGCTATGCTCCGGCTTTCTACGGACCGCAGCAATGAAGGCCTGGATCGGCCGCAGCGAGCTCCGCACCGACCGCATCGATCCCGGTCATGCCGCACGCTGGCTGGCCACGCTTGACCGCGCGGCTCCGGCGGATGGAACCATGCCGCAGGGCTTCCATTGGTGCCTGTGCCTGCCCGATGCGCCCAGCGCCGGCCTGGGCGCGGATGGCCACCCGCAGCGCGATGACGGTCCCGCCAGCCTGCTGCCGCCCTTGCCGCATCTGCCGCGGCGGATGTGGGCGTCGAGCAAGTTGGAGTTCCTTGGCCCGCTGCGCCTTGGCGCTGCGATCGAACGGCGATCCACCGTGCAGTCGATCGAGGCCAAGCAGGGTTCCAGCGGCGAGTTGGTTTTCGTGACCCTGCGGCACGAGACTACGGCCGATGGCCAGCCGGTCATACACGAACAGCAGTCGCTGGTTTACCGCGCCGCCGCCGCCAGCGATGCGCCGCCAAGCCCGCCGCCGGGAGCCGGGCAGTTCAATCCTGCGGAATGGCACGCACACCGCACGGTCGTGCCGAACGAGGCTTTGCTGTTCCGCTATTCGGCGCTGACCTTCAATTCGCACCGGATCCACTATGACCTGCCCTATGCGCGCGATGTCGAACGCTATCGCGGTCTGGTGGTCCACGGCCCGCTGACCGCGACGCTGCTGCTGGATCTGGCCCGGCGCGAGCTGGGCGATAATGCCCTGAAGTCCTTTGCTTTCAGGGGCCTGTCGCCCGCGATCGGCGGCGAGGCGCTGCATCTGGCGATGCGCCTGTCAGACGATGGCTGGGAGTTTGGCGCTTTCGCAGAGGACGGACGGCCCATCGCGAGTGGCAGTGGGGCCTGATTGCGGCACCAACCCATATGGCTTCAATGCGCGCAAGCCTTGTGCCAAATTGGCCAACGAGCGAACTGGATGGGGCGAAGGGAAAGTTGGTGGCCGCCCATTGGGTCGCATAACGGGCGGCCACCGCCTGCCGTCGGCTATTGCTGACTGGAGGTTGGTAAGCATATGTCATGGCTGTTCTGAAGCCGACAGGGCCTCAACCCGATGATTTTCCGATGATCCTTGCCTGGGTTAGAAGGAAATCGCTGAGTCACAGGCAGAAAAGCGCAGATTTCTCGTTGCAAGTCGGGGCGCGCCACCCGATAGTCCGGGCAGACCAGGGAGCAAAGCGCGGTGCCATCGGGCGAATTTGAAAATGGGGATGGCGTTACCCGGCTCCAACCGGTCGATCTGGCGACCACCTCGGCGTTTGAGCTGGGGGGGCTAAGGGTCGATCCGGCCATTCGCCAGATTGGCTATCCGGACGGCACCCAGGAACGGCTTGAACCGCGGGTGATGGAAACGCTGGTCGCGCTGCACCGCGTGGGCGGCGAAGTGCTCAGCCGCGACGAGCTGATGGCCGCCTGCTGGCGCGGTACCGTGGTGGGAGAGGACGCGATCCAGCGGGTGATCCAGCGGCTGCGCAAGGTTGCCGCGCGGTCGGGCGAGTTCCGGATCGAGACGATCAGCAAGGCCGGTTACCGGTTGGTCGATGTGCTGAGCCAGGGCGATGGCGGACGCGGCGATGCCCCCAGCCTGGCGGTGCTGCCGTTCCGCAACCGCTCGGGCCTGCCCGCCGACGAGGGCTTTGCCCTGGGCATGGCCGAAGACCTGGTCGATGCCCTGGCGATGGGCGTCAACGTGCGGGTGATCGCCAGCTCGGCCACCACGCGGTTTCGCGACAAGCCGGTGACCGACTTTCCAACGGTCGGCCAACGGCTGGGCGTGCGCTATTTCCTCGAAGGGCATATCCGCCAAGCCGACGACAAGCTGCAAGTTACCGCCCGGCTGATCGAAGCGGCCAGCAGCGCGCTGGTCTGGACCCAGCGCTTCGAACGCCCGCTGGATGAGTTCGCCCAGCTTCAGGGCGATCTGGTGACCGAAGTGGCTGCTGCCCTTGGCGCGACGATCTACAAGCTTGAGATGGACCGCGCGCTGCGCAAGCCGGCCAATCTGACCGCCTGGGAATGCACCGCCCGGGCAATCGCGGCGATCCGCGAGTACGGTGCCGAGGCACTGTTCCGTTCGATCGAGGAATCGGCCAAGGCGATTGCCATCGCGCCCGACTATGGCCTGGCCCATGCGATCCACGCCCAGACCATCGCGGGTGCATACCTTTCGCTCAATCTGCCAGACATGGAGCGCGAGCGCGAGATCCAGCAGGGCATCGACCGGGCCTTCGCGCTCGATCCAGATCATGCCGGGGTGCTGGCCGCGATCGCCACCGCCAGCGCCTATATCGGCCGCCCGGCTGAAGGCCAGCCGCGCGCCTTGCGTGCGATCCGGCTGCGCCCGGGGCACGGCATGGCCTACTACGCCGCGGGAGTGAACGCGCTGCTGCTGGGGCAGGAAGGCGAGGCGATCGACCACCTCGACCAGTTTCTGGCGGTCGAGCCCGAAAGCCACCTGCACTACATCACCCACGCCTGGCGCGGGATCGCCGAGGCCCGGCTGGATGACTTCGGCGCAGCCCGCGCGGCTTTCGATGACAGCTTCGCGCTCTACCCGGGCAATTTCATCGCCTTGCTGGTGCTGACCTGCGTCGAGCAGCGCGAAGGCCGGACCGGGACTGCAGTGACGCACTTGCGGACCGCGCGTGAGCTTGAACCGACCGTCAATCTGGCCCTCAGCCGGGCCCGTGTTGCGCGGTTTTTCGCAGGCTCGCCCGCGCTTGAACCGTCGCTGGCGGCGATCGAAGCCGTCTGGCCGCTCGCCAGCAATATGCCTTAGGGCACTTCCCGACCATTCTGGGTCATCGTGACGGAGTCTATTATGGTTCAATGCAAGGAAGAATGGCGCAGGAATATGTCGATATTTCAAGACATTCTGACGCGGCAGTGGGCC
>PNJT01000125.1 GCA_013822005.1 Novosphingobium sp.
CCCCGATCGCGCTGCTCGCCGCCTGCGCGCCCAGCAAGATCGCCTATGGCTCGGTCAAAAGCGCGATGACTGAGGCTGGCCTGTCCGAACCCAATGCCGCCTGCATGGCCTCGCGGATGACCGACCGGCTAAGCCTGATCCAGCTCAACAAGCTGCGGGGACTCAAGGGCGAAAAGCGCAGTCTTGCGGACTATGTCGAGGCAGTGCGGCGGGTTGGCGATGCGGAGGCTTTGTCGGTCACCGCCACTTCGGCGGCGCTGTGTTCCACGGGGTTGGCGAAAGAGAAGAAGTAGCTCTCCCGGTTGACTTACACGCCTGTCAGCCCAACAACACCCCCATGAGGATGTCCGCAACGCTTATCGCCGCGGCCTCGGCGCTTGCCCTGGCTGCCCCGCTTCACGCCAAGACGATTGCCGTCGCTGCCGGAGAGGGCGCGCAGACGCGCCTGCAGGAGGCGCTGATCCTGGCCGCGCCGGGGGATGTGGTGGAACTGGGCGCGGGGCGGTTTGTGCTGACCGACGGGCTCAGCCTTGACGTCAAGGGCGTCACCGTGCGGGGCAAGGGCATGGATGCCACGGTGCTCGATTTCACCGGCCAGAAGGGCGCGGGCGAGGGGCTGCTGGTGACCTCCGACGATGTCACCCTGCGCGATTTTGCGGTCGAGAACACCAAGGGCGACGGGATCAAGAGCAAGGGCGCGGACAACGTGGTCTATTACCGCGTCCGGGTGACCTGGACCGGCGGGCCCAAGGAAACCAATGGGGCCTACGGGATCTACCCGGTCGAAAGCATCGGGGTGCTGATCGATGGCTGCAAGGTTTCAGGCGCGTCGGACGCGGGGATCTATGTCGGCCAGTCCAAAGCAATCACCGTGCGCTACAACTATGTTGAGCAATCGGTGGCCGGGATCGAGATCGAGAACAGCCGCGATGCCTTGGTCACGGGCAATCTGGTGACCCGCAATACCGGCGGGATCCTGGTGTTCGATCTGCCCAACCTGCCGGTGATGGGCGGGGGGAACACGATCATTGAAGGCAACCTGGTGATCGCCAACGATACACCCAATTTCGCGCCCAAAGGCAATATCGTCGCCGGGGTTCCGCGCGGGACCGGAGTGATGGTGATGGCGAACGACGGAGTCCTGGTGAAGGGCAACCGGATCGCCGACAACCCCACCGGGCAGGTGCTGGTAGTGTCCTATCCCAAGCCCTTCACCGACAAGACTTACAACCCGCTGCCGCGCAATGTGATCATTGACGAGAACAGGTTTTCAGGCGGCGGTGATGATCCGCAGCTGCCCGGCGGTGAGCAGCTCAAGGCCGCGTTTGGTGGGCGGCTGCCCGATGTGATCTGGGACGGGACCGGCAAGCAAGGCCCGATCCTCAACTATCGCGGGGCCTATCTGTCGCTGGGCATCCCGGGGCCTGAGGCCGGAATGGCCGGGGCCAAGCCTGAGTTGGTCGAGCCAAAGATCCCGGTTGTAATCATGTTCCCCTCAACCGAGGGTGCGCCCAAGGCCCTGGACGCCCGCGCCCGGCCGTGAAACTGCTCGCCGCCGCCTTGCTGCTTTCGGCCGCCGCGCTGGCGGCCAAGCCTTCTGACACCCTCCGCCCGCCGGTGCTGTCGGCGGCGGGGCCGGTGGTCAACACCACGCTGGTCAACGATGCGGTGATCAGCGGTAGCGAGTTTCCCGCCCGGCTGAGCGACTTCAACTTCTTCACCGATTCAGCGGCGAGCCGGCCGGGGATCGGGGTGATTGCCTACCGGCTCAACACGCCGCTGTGGTCGGACGGGGCGGACAAATCGCGGTTTCTGTATCTGCCACCCAAAGGGCAGGCGACGGCCCATGGCGAGGGCTTGCTCGGCCTGCCGGTCGGCGCGGCGCTGATCAAGCATTTTACCTTTGGCGGAAAGCTGGTCGAAACCCGCGTGCTGCTGCACCGTGCGGACGGCTGGGTGGCGCTGCCCTATGTCTGGAACGCCGAGCAGACCGAAGCGCGGCTGGCGCTGGCGGGCAAGCGGATCGAGCTGGTGACGCCGGCGGGTCAGGCAATCTCTTACGCGGTGCCCAACAAGAACCAGTGCAAGGATTGCCACAGCCAGGATGGGGCCGTGATTCCGATCGGGCCCAAGGCCTATAACCTGTCGCCGCAGTGGCTGGCCGGTCTGAGGAGCAGCGGCTGGATCGACCAGGTGCCCAAAGTCTCGCGCCGCATCCCGCTGTGGGAAGACCGGGCCAAGGTCAAAGTGGCCGATGCTGCGCGCGGCTATCTCGATGCCAATTGCGCGCATTGCCACAGCCCGCAGGGGGCGGCGTCCAATTCAGGGCTCTACCTCGGCTGGACGGTCAAGGACCGCATGGCGCTGGGGGTGAACAAGCGCCCGGTCGCCGCCGGTCGCGGGGCCGGGCCGCATGAGTTCGCGATTGTCCCGGGCAAGCCAGACCAATCGATCCTGCTCTACCGCATGGCCAGCACCGAGGGCGGCGTGGCCATGCCCGAGCTCGGCCGCGAGACCCGCGATCCTGATGGTGAGGCGGTGGTCCGGGCGTGGATTGCGGGGATGCACTAGGTTCCCCCATAACCGTTCGTGGTGAGGTGGCGTCGCGAAGCCGAAGGCTGAGGAGCCGTCTCGAACCACTGCTTCGCAAGCGGTCCTTCGAGACGCGTCTTCGACAAGCTCAGCCGCTCCTCAGGACGAACGGAGTTTATGACTGGGTGATTTGAATGGCCTGCGGGGTGGACCTTGCCGCGCTCCTCCCGTAAACGCCCACCAAACAGGGGTTTCCAGCCCGGGGAGTTTGAACTTGCGCAAAATCGGCCTGATCGGCGGCATGAGCTGGCTGTCGACCCGCACCTATTACGAACACATCAGCAAGCTGGTCCAGACCCGCGCCGGCATGCGCGCCAGTGCGCCGCTGCTGATCGAGAGCCTCGATTTTTCGAACCTCTCGCGGCTGTCCACTCCGGACGAGTGGCAGCGCGCTGCCGATGTGCTGGCGGCCAGCGCCAAGCGGCTCGAGAAGGCCGGGGTCACGGCGATCCTGATCGGGGCCAATTCGATGCACAAGGTCTATGACCAGGTGGCGGGCGCGGTGAATGTGCCGGTGATCCACATTGCCGAATGCGTCGCCGCGCGGATGGAGGCCGATGGGGTCAAGAAGGCCGCGCTGATCGGCACCCGCAATGTCATGCTCGAAAGCTTCTACCGCCAGAAGCTGATCCAGCGCGATATCGAGCTGCTGCCGCCCGAAATGCAGTTCGTCGAGGTACTCGACCGGATCATTTACGACGAGCTGCTGCTGGGCAAGGCCAGCCGCCAGGCCGAACGCGAATTGAAGACCATCCTCACCAACCTCGAACAGGACGGTGCCGAGGCGGTGGTGCTGGGCTGTACCGAGCTGGAAATGGTGGTCGATGTCGATGCCAACGTGCTGCCGATCTACGACTGCACCCGCATCCACGCCGAGGCTGCGGTGGACTGGATTTTGGGCAAATGATCCTCCCCGGCACGGGGAGGAACGGTGAAGCAGCCCTACGCCTCAGATCCCGCCCGCAGCCGGGGGCGTGAGTTTGCGATCGAACAATCGCTCGCGCGCGGCCCGCGCAGCGCCTTTCAGCGCGACCGCGACCGGATCGTCCATTCGATCGCCTTTCGCCGCCTGCGCCACAAGACCCAGGTGTTCATCGCGCCCGATGGCGATCACTACAGGGTTCGTCTGACCCACAGTCTGGAAGTCGCCCAGATCGGCCGGGTCATCGCCCGCGCGCTGGGGCTGGACGAGGACCTGACCGAGGCGCTGTGCCTGGCCCATGATATTGGCCACCCGCCGTTCGGCCATGCCGGCGAAGAAGCGCTCGACAACGCGCTGGGCAAGTGGGGCGGGTTCGATCACAACGCCCAGTGTTTGCGGGTGCTGATGCGGCTGGAAAGCCCCTATTGCGAGCATGAGGGGCTGAACCTCAGCTGGGAAGTCCTGGAAGGGCTGGCCAAGCACAACGGCCCCTTGGGGATGATCCCCTGGGCGCTGGAAGAACTCGACGCGGCCTATCCGCTCGATCTGACCACATGGCCCAGCCTGGAGGCGCAGGTCGCGGCGCTGGCCGACGACATCGCCTATGACAACCACGACATCGACGATGGCCTGCGCGCAGGCTTTCTCGAACTCGACGAACTGCTCAGCCTCGATTTCGTCGCCGACCAGTGGCGCGCGATCGAGGCCAAATTCCCCGGCGCCCCCCAGGATCGCCGCTTGCGCGAACTGGTCCGCAGCCAGATCGGGCTGATGGTCAACGACCTGATCACCGAGACTGCGGCGCGCGCCGCAGGCATGGGCAGCGCCGATGAAGTGCGCGCGGCGGGGCGTCCGCTGGCTGCCTTTAGTCCGGCGATGACCGCGCACGAACGCTCCCTGAAGGCCTTCATGTACGACAAGCTCTATCACCACCCCCAGCAGCTCCAGACCGCAGAGCGCGCCCGCGCGGTGACTGCCGGGCTCTATGCCGCGCTGGTTCAGGATCCCAGGCTGATGGACGAAGGCTGGCTTGCCCGCCTGCCCGCCGAGGAGCCCGCGCGCAGCCGCCACATTGCCGACTATATCGCCGGGATGACCGACAAGTTCGCCATTTCCGCCCACGCCCGGATCTATGGCCGCACCCCGGAAGGTTTGAGGAATGTCTAAACCCACCCGCATCGCCCTGGTCGGCGCGACCGGCCTGATCGGGATGAGCCTGATCCGCCTTGGCGTCGGCCGCAGCGACTTCCGGATCATCGGCATCGCCCGGCGCGAGGCTCAGCTTCCGGTCGGCGCGCGGATGGAAATGCTGGTCGCCCCGCCCGAAGGCTGGCCCAATGCGATCGCCGCGGCCAATGCCGATGTGCTGGTCTCTGCGCTGGGCACCACCTGGCGCAAGGCCGGCCAGGACGAGGCGGCGTTCCGTGCGGTCGATCAGGACCTGGTGCTGTCCTGCGCCAAGGCCGCCAAGGACCTGGGCCTGCGCCAGATGATCGCGGTCAGCTCGGTCGGCGCGGATCCTGCGGCCAAGAACTTCTACCTGCGCGTCAAGGGCGAGGTCGAGCAGCAACTCGGCCGGGTCGGCATTCCCCGCCTCGACATCCTCCGCCCCGGCCTGCTGCGCGGGCCCCGCGCGGAGCTGCGTCCGGCGGAAAAGCTGGGCATGATCGCCAGCCCGCTGGTCGATCTGTTCCTGCATGGCCAGTACAGCAAGTACCGCTCGATCCAGGCCGATCTGGTCGCCAAGGCAATCGTCGGGCTGACCCGCGAGAAGATGGCCGGGCGGTTCGTGTTCGAACACGACGCGATGCTGCGGGCGGCTAGCCGGGCTTAGGATGGTTCGCGCAAAGGCGCGAAGAGCGCGAAGATGTCGCTCTTGCGGCGAAGCCGCTTTACGTCCTGTACCATTCAGGAAACCGCGTGGTCTGATCGGCGAGAGGCCTGCGGCGCTGCGCAACCCCTTCGCGCTCTTCGCGCCTTCGCGCGAACCCTATGAACACCTCGTCTTCGCACTGCCCGCGGAGTGACATCCCCGGCCTTCACGTGCCCTCCATTGACACCATTAAGTCATAACGTCATGACCATAAGCGTCGCTGATCGCGCGGGAGAGGGCTGGTGATTCTTCACTGGCCGCCGAAGGAGCAACCGCCCCGGAATCTCTCAGGCAAAAGGACCGCGTGGGTCGATAGTGGCGCTCTGGAAAGTGTCTGCCGAATGGCAGGCCGCCGAAGGGGTAACCTGGCATGAGCCGGGGAAAGCTCTCAGGTTTCCGTGACAGAGGGGGCACAGAAAACGCGCCTATAGCGGAGCTGTGCCTGTGTCCGAAGCCGAAGATATTGAAGAAATTGAAGTCCTGACTCTGCCGCTCGACGGCTGGCACCGCGCGCGCGGCGGCCGGATGGTCGAATTTGCGGGCTACTGGATGCCGGTCCAGTTTGAGGGGATCCTGGCCGAACACGAATGGACTCGCGCCAGCGCCGGGCTGTTCGATGTCAGCCACATGGGCCAGCTCTACATCTCGGGCGAGGGCGTCGAAGCCGCGCTTGAGGCAGTGCTGCCGATCGACCTTGCGACGCTGAAGCCCAACGGGCCGCGCTATTCGATGCTGCTCGACGAGGAAGGCGGGATCCTTGACGACCTGATGGTCACGCGCTGGTCCACCGGGTTCTATCTGGTGGTCAACGGCGCGACCAAATGGGATGACATGGGCCATTTGCGCGAACATCTGCCCGATGAAGTGACCATGATGTACATGGAGGACAATGCCCTCCTGGCGCTGCAGGGACCCCAGGCGGCGGCTGCGCTGGAACGGGTCACCACCGGCGAATGGCCGCTCTCGGCGCTCACATTCATGAAGGGCGGGCAGTTCAAGATCGCAGGCGTCGATGCCTGGATCAGCCGGTCGGGCTATACCGGTGAGGACGGGTTCGAAATCGCGATTCCGGCCGAAAGCGCGGCCTTGGTTGCCGATACGATTTGCGCCCAGCCCGAGGTCAAACCGATCGGCCTGGGTGCCCGCGACAGCTTGCGGTTGGAAGCCGGATTGCCGCTCTATGGTCACGACCTTTCGCCCGACCATTCGCCGGTCGATGCCGACCTGCTGTTTGCGGTCAACAAACGCCGCCGGACTGAAGGCGGGTTCCTGGGCGCAGAGCGTGTGCTGCGCGAACTGGCCGAAGGGACGAAGCAAAAGCGCGTCGGCCTCGCGCTCGAAGGCCGTCAGGCTGCGCGCGAGGGTGCTGAGGTTTACAATGGCGATCAAAAGGTTGGCGTGCTGACTTCGGGCGGTTTCTCGCCCACGCTCGGCCACCCGATCGCTATGGCCTACGTCGATATGGCGCATACCGCCGAAGGCACCGCGCTCGAAGTGGACGTGCGCGGCAAGCGCCTGCCCGCGCGGGTGGTGTCCATGCCTTTCGTTCCCCATCGCTATTACCGCTAAGGAGTCCTCCTCACATGACCCGTTACTTTACCCAGGACCACGAATGGATCGAAGTCGATGGCAGCAATGCCACGGTCGGCATCACCGACTATGCGCAAGGCCAGCTGGGCGACATCACGTTCGTTGACTTGCCCGCCGCCGGAACGTCTGTGAAAAAGGGCGACGCGCCCTGCGTGGTCGATAGCGTCAAGGCCGCCAGCGATGTCTATTCGCCCGCCAGCGGCGAAGTGACCGAAGCCAACGGCGCGCTCGATGGCGAACCCGAACTGGTCAACACCGATCCCGAAGGCGCGGGCTGGCTGTTCAAGCTGACGCTGAGCGATGCTGGCGAGCTCGATGGGCTGATGGACAAGGCCGCTTACGACGAGTTCGTGGCGGGGTTGTAAATCCTCCCCGGAACGGGGAGGGGGACCATGCGAAGCATGGTGGAGGGGTACGGGCGAGTGATCCCGACCTCACCGGCCAGCTAAGGATCACCCGCCCGTGCCCCTCCACCACTTCGTGGTCCCCCTCCCCTGAAGGGGAGGAATTCAGGAGTTGAAATGCGCTACCTCCCCTTGACCCCAACCGACCGCGCCGAGATGCTCGGCGTGATCGGCGCCGCCACCGTCGACGACTTGTTCGTCGATGTCCCTGCCGAAGCCCGCCTCTCAGGCCCAATTCCCGGTCTTCCAATGCACGCCAGCGAAATGGCGGTCGAGCGCCACATGGCCGCGCTCGCGGGCAAGAACCTGGCCGCCGGGCAAGTGCCGTTCTTCCTGGGGGCAGGGGCCTATCGCCACCATGTTCCGGCCTCGGTTGATCACCTGATCCAGCGCGGCGAGTTCCTGACGGCCTATACGCCCTACCAGCCCGAAATCGCGCAGGGCACG
>PNJT01000126.1 GCA_013822005.1 Novosphingobium sp.
GAGATCGAAGATGATGAACAGGATCGCGACCAGATAGAAGCGCACGTCGAACTGGCTGCGCGGTTCCTCGAAGGCGGGAAAGCCGCATTCGTACTCGCTGTTCTTTTCGTCGTTCGGCTGGTGCGTCCCGGTCAACCGGGCAACGCCCATCGGCGCGAACACGAACAGGGCCGAAAGCCCGAAAGCGATCCCCAGGAAAATCAGGATCGGCAGGTATTGCGACAGGTCTACCAAGGCGCGGACTCACCTAGCTTTCAGATAGCCCGCGCCCTAGTCCCGGCCAGCCCCCCGCGCAAGGGGGACTGCCCGTAGAATTGCCGAAATTTCCACGCAGAAACACAAAATACGATCCGATGTCCGCGATTCCCCCCTCCCGCTTGCGGGAGGGGTCGGGGGTGGGTCAGTCGGCCACCCGGATCCTTGTGATTTGATTCACTTGCCCACCCCTAGCCCCTCCCGCAAGCGGGAGGGGAACCTTACTTCTTCAGCTCGCGCGCCAGGGTGGCGTGGGCGGTCTTGCCATAGGGCGGCTTGAAGCCGGAGAGCTTGCCGACATCGAGCCCCGGCTGGCGATAGACCGCGCGGCCGTGACTGAAGGTCTTGAACCCGTCGAGCCCATGGTAATTGCCCATCCCCGAAGGCCCGACCCCGCCAAATGGCAGGTCTTCCATCGCGTTGTGGAACACCACGTCGTTGACCGTAACCCCGCCCGAGATCGTGCGGCTGAGCACGTGTCGCTCCTCGGCCTTGTCGCTGCCGAAGTAGTAGAGGCCGAGCGGACGGTCGTGCGCATTGACGTAGTCGATTGCCTGGTCGATCGAATCATAGGTCATCACCGGCAGGATCGGCCCGAAGATTTCCTCCTGCATCACCTTCATGTCATCGGTGACATTGCGCACGATCGTCAGCGGCATCTTGTTGCCGTTCGAGGCCTTGAAGTCCTCGCCTGCGGGGTTGACCTCGATCAGCTCGGCACCCTTGTCCTGGGCATCCTTGAGGTAGCCCTGCAGGCGTTCGAAGTTGCGGCCGTTGACCACCGAGGTGTAGTCGTCATTGGCGAGCAGCGTCGGGTACATCTCGGCCACGCCGCTTTTGACGCTTTCGATCACCTCGCCTTCCTGGTCTTTGGCAACCAGCAGGTAATCGGGCGCGAGGCAGATCTGCCCGGCGTTCATCATCTTGCCCATCGCGATCCGCGATCCGGCCTTGGTCTTGTCAGCACTGCGGCCGATGAAAGTGGGTGACTTGCCGCCCAGTTCGAGCGTTACCGGCACCAGGTTCTCCGCCGCAGCGCGCATGATGTGCTTGCCGACGCTGGTCGCGCCGGTGAAGATCATGTGGTCGAAAGCGAGCTTGCTGAAGGCCGTGCCGACTTCGACCCCGCCGGTGAACACCGCCATTTCCTCTTCGGCGAAATACTGCGGAACCACCTCGGCAAAGACCTCCGCCACGCGCTCGGTAAACTCGCTCGGCTTGATCATCGCGCGGTTGCCGGCGGCCAGAATTCCGGCCATCGGGACCATCACCATTCCCACCGGGAAATTCCACGGCGCAATCACCCCGACCACGCCCTTGGGCTGCCAGACCACTTCGGCTTTGGCTCCCAGCAGGCCCAGCGGGAACATGGCCTTGCGCTTTTCGTTGCGGCTCCAGGCCTCGAAATGCTTCTTGGCATGCTTGAGCGCGCCGACCGAGGGCATGATATCGGTCATCAGCGTCTGTTCGGTGCTGCGGTGCCCGAAATCGGCGCTGACCGCCTTGGCGAAAGCGTCCTTGTGGTCGATCAGCAAGGCAATTGCGCGGTCGATCCGGTCGCGCCGGACGACAAGCGGCTCGGGCATGGCCGCGGTAAAGGCAGCGCGCTGGCGCCCCAGCACATCGTTCATGCGGGTCAGTTCGGCAGTCATTTCAGGTTCCCCGTTTCTATTTGCCACTCTTTTTCCGCAAGGCGACCGCGATAGCAAGCACGCAATTGCCTTTGTTGCGTTGCAGCATTAGACCATGGCGAGACTCATTGCTTCCTGAAAGGCACTTCCCATGGCCCAGCTCTCCGCCAACGACCCGATCGTCATCCTGTCCTATGCCCGCACCCCGATGGGCGGCATGCAAGGCGTGCTCAGCGATGCCAGCGCAACCGACCTGGGCGCGGCCGCAATCAAGGCCGCCGTGGAGCGCGCCGGGGTGGACGGCGCGGATGTTGAGCGCGTCTATATGGGCTGCGTGCTGCCCGCCGGTCTCGGCCAGGCCCCGGCCCGCCAGGCCACGATCAAGGCCGGGCTACCCAAATCGGTCCAGGCGACCACGGTCAACAAGGTTTGCGGATCGGGCATGCAGACGCTGATCATGGGCGCCGAGGCGCTGGCCGCCGGGACGATCGACCTGGTTGTCGCGGGCGGGATGGAAAGCATGACCAATGCCCCCTACCTGCTCAAGAAGCACCGTTCGGGCGCGCGGATCGGGCATGATACGGCCTATGACCACATGTTCCTTGATGGCCTTGAAGACGCTTACGAGCCGGGCCGGGCGATGGGCACTTTCGCGCAGGACACCGCCAATGCCTATCAACTGACCCGCGAGGCACAGGACGGCTATGCAATCGAATCGCTGCGCCGCGCCCAGGCCGCGATTGCCGATGGTGCCTTCAAGGGTGAGATCGCGCCGGTCACCGTGGTCAGCCGCGCCGGTGAAAGCGTGGTCGATACCGACGAAGCCCCCGGCAAGGGCCGCCCCGACAAGATCCCCTCGCTCAAACCCGCCTTTGCCAAGGACGGCACGATCACCGCTGCCACCTCCAGCTCAATCTCTGACGGCGCCGCCGCACTCGTGCTGACCCGCCAGAGCGTCGCCGAGGCCAAGGGCCACAAGGTAGTTGCCCGGGTCGTCGCGGTTGCGGCCCACGCCCAGGAACCCAAGGACTTCACGGTCGCCCCGGTCGGCGCGATCAACAAGGTGCTGGCCAAGGCCGGCTGGTCGCTGGGCGATGTCGACCTGTTCGAAGTCAACGAAGCCTTTGCCTGCGTTGCCATGTTCGCGATGCACGACCTGGGCATCGCGCACGACAAGATCAACGTTCATGGCGGCGCGACTGCACTGGGCCACCCGATCGGCGCTTCGGGCGCGCGGATCGTCACGACGTTGATCGCTGCACTGCAGCGCCACGGCAAGAAGCGGGGCATCGCGTCCTTGTGCATCGGCGGCGGCGAGGCGACCGCGGTGGCGGTCGAACTGGCCTAGCACATGTCACCAAGCTGTAGTAGTCACGGGCTTCAGTTCAAGCAGGAGAGGCAGCCCATGCAACGCACATCGTCTATCGCCGCAGCAGTGGTACTGTTCGCCGCCGTTTCCGGCTGCGGCAAGCAAGAGCCGGCCGCCGAAGTCACCCAAAGTGCCGCCGCACCGGTCGCCGCGACCACTTGGACCCCCGCGCTACCTGCTCCCGGTGCCTACGACGTGACATCGAGCGACGGCAAGCCCTTAGCCAAGGCCACGATTGGAGCCGACTACGCCTATTCGCGGGTTCCCACAAAGGGGCTGACCGAGGCAGGCGTCGTCAAACTCGCCGACGGCAAGGTGTGCTTCGATCCGTCCGGCAATGACAAGCCAACGCATTGCTATACCGAAAGCGTGCGCGCAGCCGACGGCAGCTTCACCGCAACCGACGAAAAAGGCGTTGTGGTAACCGTCAGGCCAGTCGCCAAATAGGCGGTTTCCAGGGCAATTGGGGGAGCTTGCTGGGGCTCCCCTGCTCCCCGCAGTCTGCTCGCTTGGACATGGCCCTTGCGGCCGCCGGCATCGAACCGGCTGATGCTGTCGCCGCTCAGCTTCCAACCGGCGTGTCCGATGTTTACGATGCCGCAAGCAAGAAAGTCCTGACCAGCACCACCGCGGCTGACGAACTCCGCCGGGGAATAGCAGAAGGTTGAATCTCCCTTCCCCGGCGGGGAGGGGTTGGGGGCTCTGAGCTATCCGGCCAGCGTGGAACCCCCATCCCAACCCTTCCCCACCGGGGAAGGGCTTTCGGTTCACGCATTGACGGCCAGTCTTAAGGCTCCCCTGCCCCCCACAATCGCGCCTGCTCGACATAGCCCTGACGCGGGCCAACAGTGAAGTGGCACCAACCCGCATTGCAGTCACCCAGCAAGCCGATCACGCCAGGAGCCAGGCGCCACAGCAGCTTGGCATTGGCATCGCCCGCCTCGCGCATCGGCGCGGCTTCCTTGCCTTTGATGATCGCGCCGCGGTCACGTGTAAGGAACCGGGCGAGCACCCAGCCCCGCGCGCCATCGGGATCTTCGACCAGTCGCCAGCCTTCCTTGATCCGCAAGACCTTCAACGGCAGATGCTGGCGCTGGTAGACCCACAGGATCCGGTAGTCTTCTCCGGGACCGACCCGCATGTTGATCGGTTCATTCTTGCGGATCGAAGCCCAATAGGGGGTTTGGGCATCCTGCGCCATCAGCGGTGCCGACAGGATCAACAGTACGGCACCGAGGACACGGAAGGGGATTCGCGGCATAGCCCGCAATAGCCCCTAAGCCAGTCATGCTTCAAGCCGCTTGACCGCCCCGCCTGCCCCGGCCTAGCCGTATGGGCATGCCTGTCGTTTCAGATACCCCCCTCGCCCGCCGCATCGCCGGCAAGCCGCGCGTCCATGTAACCCGGCATCTGCTGCCCAGCGTGGAAGCCCGGATGAGCGAGTTGTTCGACGTGGTGCTCAACACCGAGGACCGCCCGCTGACCCGCGATGAACTGATCGCGGCAATGCGCGCCAGCGACGTGCTGGTGCCGACTGTCACCGACCGGATCGATGCCGGGATGATCGAAGCAGCAGGTGACCGGCCAAATGGTCAGAGGCTGGGTCTGATTGCCAATTTCGGGGCCGGAATCGAACATATCGCGCTGGGTGCGGCGCGCAGCCGCAAGATCATTGTCACCAACACCCCGGGCGTGTTCACCGACGACACCGCCGACCTCACCATGATGCTGATCCTCTCGGTCCCGCGCCGCCTTGGCGAAGGCAGCCGCCTGGTGCGCGACGGCCAGTGGACCGGCTGGGCTCCCACCGCGATGCTGGGGCATTGCATTGGCGGCAAGCGGCTGGGGATCGTCGGGATGGGCCGGATCGGCCAGGCCGTGGCCCACCGCGCCCGCGCATTCGGGATGGAAGTGGTCTATCACAACCGTCACCGCCTGCCGCCCAGCATCGAAACGGTGTTCGGTGCACGTTATGAGCCTGACCTCGAGCTGCTGATCTCCGAAAGCGATATCGTCACGCTGCATTGCCCGGCAGGCGCGGGAACGCATCACCTGATCAATGCCGCGCGGCTGTCGGAGATGAAGCCCAGCGCCTACCTGATCAACACCGCGCGCGGCGACCTGATCGACGAAGAGGCGCTGATCGCCGCACTGCAGGCGGGGCAGATCGCCGGAGCGGGCCTCGATGTCTTTGCCAATGAGCCCAATGTCGATCCGCGGCTGATCGCGCTGCCCAATGTCATCACCCTGCCGCACCTGGGCAGCGCGACGATGGAAGGCCGGGCCCATGCTGGTGAGAAAGTCATCGCCAATATCCGCTTCTGGGTCGATGGCCACCGCCCGCCCGACCAGGTGCTTGAGGGTTGGGCATAATCCCGCTCCGGCGCAACAAGACTGCGCCTGCCGCCTTGCCTGATATGCGATCATTGCTCTAAGCCCGCCAGCGAGGAATCGCGCTGCTGCTGGCCGCGCGGCAACGGGAGAATTCGATGCGCAAGTTTTCGGCCCTGGGCCTGGCCGCAAGTGCCACGCTGCTGCCAGCAGCCGCCTGGGCGCAACAGGTTGTCCCTGAGGCCGAGGACGCGCTCAACAGCGGTGACAATGCCTGGGTGCTGATCTCGGCGGCATTGGTGCTGCTGATGGCCATGCCGGGCTTGACGCTGTTCTATGGCGGGCTGGTGCGAGCGAAGAACTTCCTGGCGATCATGGTCCAGGTTGGCGCGATTGCGGCAGTGGCATCGGTGCTGTGGGTCATGGTCGGCTACCGGCTGGCCTTTGGCGATGCCAGCAACGGCTGGATCGGCACCGGCGACATGTGGATGCTCAACAACACCGTCAACCTGCTGCGCGGCGATTACACCGTGACCGAGCGGACTTTCGCGCTGTTCCAGATGACCTTTGCGTCGATTGCCCCGGCATTGATGGTCGGGGCCTGGGTTGACCGGGCGCGGTTCGGCTGGGTCGTGGCTTTCTGCGCAATCTGGGTGCTGGTGGTCTATGCGCCGGTCGCGCACTGGGTCTGGGGCGATGGCTGGCTGGCCACCAAGATCGGCACCAAGGATTTCGCCGGCGGGATCGTGGTTCACACCACCGCCGGGGTCTCGGCGCTGGTTGTGGCGATGCTGATCGGCAAGCGGATGGGCTTTCCCAAAACGCTGATGCTGCCGCACAGCCCTTCGCTGACCATGGCCGGGGCCGGTCTGCTGTGGGTCGGCTGGTTCGGGTTCAACGGCGGCTCGGCGCTGACCGCTGATGACGCCGCATCGAGCGCGATCATCGTCACGCACCTGGGTGCCAGCGCCGCCGCGCTGGTCTGGCTGCTGATCGAAAAGATCAAGGTCGGAAAGCCGACCAGCGTGGGCTTTGCCACCGGCGCGATCGCCGGGCTGGCGACAGTCACCCCAGCCGCCGGGTTTGTCTCGCCCGGCGCGGCGATCGTGATCGGCGCGGTTGCGGCGCTGGCGTGCTTTCCGATGATCCAGATCATCAAGCAGAGGCTGCAGATTGACGATTCGCTCGATGTTTTCGCGGTTCACGGCGTGGGCGGGATCACCGGGTCGCTGCTGCTCGCGGTGTTCATGCACCCGGCGCTGGGTGGTTCGGGCTTCGACGAAGGTTCGACCATGGTGAGCCAGTTCGCCGCGCAGCTGGTTGGCGTGGGCGTGGTTGCGATCTGGTCTGCGGTCGCCAGTGCGGTGATCGCGGTGCTGGTCAGCCTGGTGATCCCGATGCGCGTCGGCGAGGATGACGAACGCGAAGGGCTGGACCTGGCCAGCCACGGCGAGCGCGCCTGGGAGCTGGAATGAGGGGTGCACGAACCACCGAATTGTGCTAGACTGCTTGAATGAACGCCATGCCTGATGACCTGCGCGAAATCGTTGCCGCGATACTTCAACGCGGCGAAATCGCTAAATTCGTATCTGAAGTTGAGCTCGAAAGCGATCTCGATGAGTTCGGCGATGAGTTCTTGCGGGTTGTGGTAAGACTCAAGCCGACTGACAAAGACATTGATGAAGCATTGGAAAGTGTGCTCGAGCAGATCGAGGACGCAATTGCCAAGCTCGACGATCGTTTCCCCAGCGTCCGGTTTCTGGATGCCGCTTGATGGCTGCATTCGAAGATGAGTTGCTTGCTGCGGCCAAGCACCTGATCCGACGCAAGGTTGGTCAAAAGGGCAAGATTCCTTCGGCACGCATCCGGCGGAGTGTTTCCACCACCTATTACGCGCTCTTCCACTTTCTGCTGGATGAGACTGGAAGATTGGTGGTTGGGGCAACCAACGATGTCAAAACCAGACGCAGGCTGCTCTCTCGAACGATTTCGCACAAATCTGTCAAGACAGCTTTGGACCGGGTCAAAGGCAACATTGTCGATCAGGTGTTTGCTGAGTTCTTTAGCTACAAAGGGGCGGTAGGCGTTCCACCCTCGCCCCGTTTTGCAAGAAACATGGCGAAAGCTTTCTCTGACGCTCAAGCAAAACGCCATGATGCCGACTACAATCTGCAAGCAACCCTA
>PNJT01000127.1 GCA_013822005.1 Novosphingobium sp.
CCATCGCCGCGATGTGCTGGGGCGTGTTGCCGCAGCAGCCGCCCAGCACGTTGACCTGGCCCGCCTCGGCCCATTCGCGGACCAGCGCCGCCGTGGTTTCGGGCAGTTCGTCGTATTGGCCCAGTTCGTTGGGCAGGCCCGCGTTGGGGTAGGCCATCAGCAGCGTATCGACCAGGCCGCTGAGCAGGCGGATATGCGGGCGCAGCTGCGATGCGCCGAACGAGCAGTTGAGCCCCACCGTCAGCGCCCGGGCATGGCGGACCGAATGCCAGAATGCCTCGACCGTGTGGCCCGACAGGTTGCGGCCCGACAGGTCGGTCAGGGTCATCGACAGCATCAGCGGCAGATCCCGGCCCAGCTCGCGCTCCAGCTCCTTGACCGCCATGATCCCGGCCTTGCAGTTGAGCGTGTCGAACACGGTCTCGATCAGGATGAAGTCGCTGCCGCCTTCGACCAGCGCACGCGCCTGTTCGCGGTAGACGTCCTTGACCGTATCGAAATCGACCTCGCGGTAGCCGGGGTCATTGACGTCGGGGGAGAGCGACAGGGTCTTGTTGGTTGGCCCGACCGCGCCCACGACAAAGCGCGGCACGCCGTCCTTGGCAGAAGCCGCATCGACCGTCTCGCGGATCACCCGGGCGGCGGCCACGTTGATGTCATGCACCAGGTGTTCGGCGCCGTAATCGGCCTGGCTGATCCGGTTGGCGTTGAAGCTGTTGGTGGCCAGCACCCGCGCCCCGGCGTCGATGTAGTCCTGGCAGATCTGTGCGATCAGCGCGGGCTGGGTCAGGTTGACCAGATCGTTGTTGCCCTTCTGGTCATGGCTGAGCCCGGTGTCGCCGCGATAGCCCGCTTCATCCAGCTTCGCGCCCTGGATCGCGGTGCCATAGGGCCCGTCCTTGATCAGGATCGCCTTGGCCGCTTCGGCCAGGAACAGTTCGCGCGGAGACAAGTAGGGACAGTCCCTACTTTTCGGATCGAACGGATCGCTTGTCATTTGGCTGTTCCTTGAAAAGTAGGGACTGTCCCTACTTTGGGGCGCAAGCCGAGCAGGTGGCAGATCGCATAGCACTGCTCAGGCCGGTTGAGGGTGTAGAAGTGGAAGTCGCGCACCCCGCCCTGGTGGAGGCGGCGGCACAGGTTGGTGGCAACCGCGGCGGAAACCAGCGCGCGCGGGGCGGGCTTGTCGTCCAGCCCTTCGAACAGCTCGGTCATCCAATCGGGGATTTCGGTATTGCCGCTCATCCGCCGGATCGCGGCGAAATTGGTCACCGGCATGATCCCGGGCAGGATCGGCACCGCGATCCCGGCCGCCAGCACGCGGTCGAGGAACCGGAAATAGGCGTCGGTCGAATAGAAAAACTGGGTGATCGCCTGGGCCGCCCCGGCGTCGATCTTGCGCTTGAGGTTGTCGAGATCGGCTTCGGCGCTCAGCGCGTCGGGATGGACTTCGGGATAGGCGGCGACCGAAATCTCGAACGGATGGCGCGCCTTCAGCCCGGCGACCAGTTCGGCGGCGCCCGCATAGCCCTGCGGGTGCGGTTCGAAGCGACCGCCGCTGTCGGGCGGAGGATCGCCGCGCAGCGCGACCACGTGGCGCACGCCCGCCTGCCAATAGCGGTCGGCGACTTCGGCGATCTCGTCCTTGCTGGTGCCGACGCAGGTCAGGTGCGCGGCGGCGGTCAGATCGGTTTCGCCGACGATCCGCGCGACCGTGGCGTGGGTGCGTTCGCGGGTTGAGCCGCCCGCGCCGTAAGTGACCGAGACAAAGCTGGGAGCCAGCGGGGCCAGTTCGAGCACCGCGTCCCACAGCTGCGCTTCCATCTTCTCGGTCTTGGGCGGGAAGAATTCGAAGCTGACCCGGAAATCGCCGCGCACTTCGGCGAACAGCGGGCGTTCCTCGACCCCGCGCAACAGGCTGGACTGGCTCATGATTTGCGCCCCGATGCTGCGGCTTCCGGCTTGGCAGTGGCAACAGTGCTGCGCTTGCCGGTCCAGATCTTTACCGTCAGCGGCTTGCCCGGCAGCGCCAAGGGCGGTTCGGCAGCGAACCCGGCCCCGGCCAGCAGTGCCAGCATCTGCTCGTCCGAAAAGCCAAGCCGTGCGTGGGCGTGCTGGCTGCGCAGCTCCTCACGGTCGTGCGATGCGAAATCGACCACTGCGATCGCCCCGCCGCCGCGCGTTACCCGGGCAGCTTCGGCCAGCACTTGCTCGGGCATTTGGGCATAGTGCAGCACCTGGTGGAACACGACCGTATCGAAGCTGGCGTCTGCAAAGGGCAGCGCGGCGAAATCGCCCTGGACCAGATTGAGCTGATCGGCCGGAAGCCCTTGCAGGCGCGCACGGGCGAGGCGCAGCATTTCGGGGCTATTGTCGAGCCCGGCAACTGCCGACGCGCGCGGGGCGAGCAGCTCGGCAATCCGCCCGGTGCCGGTCCCGACATCAAGCAGCGCGCCCAGCGAGCCGCCGCCCAGTGCCCCCAGCAGAGCCGCCTCAACCGGGCCGTCGGCGCTGTGCAGGCTGCGGATTTCGTCCCATTCGGCGGCGTGGCGGGCGAAATAGGCTGCGGCGCTGGCTTCACGCGCGGCGCGGATCGCGGCGAGGTGGCGGCGATCTTCGGCGCAGCGCCCGGCGAACTGCGCGTCGCCTTCCTCGGCCAGGCCCAGCAGGCGGGCGGCGGCGGCCCCCAGCGGCGGCGCGCGGTTTTCACCAATGGCGCTGCGCAGAAAAACCCAGCTGCCTTCCTTGCGGCGTTCGGCCAGGCCCGCATCGCACAGAATCCGCACGTGGCGCGAAACGCGCGGCTGGCTTTGCCCCAGCACTTGTGCCAGTTCACCCACGGCCAGCTCCATCGCCGCAAGCAGGCGCATGATCCGCAGCCGGGTGGGGTCGGCCAGCGCGCGAAGGGTCGGTTCGATCCGCATCGGAGTATCATATAAAGAAATCTTTATATCCGATCAACCGCTGATCTTGGATATATCCGAATGCGGCGTTTTTGGCGGTTGGCAGCGGAATCGCCTGCGGCTATTGTCGCATGGTTGGCGGCATTCCGCTGCCTGGGCCGCATGGAATCGAAAAGGACTGCCCCCAATGAGAAAGTTTGCCGCCCTGACTTTTGCTTCGCTGGCCTCGCTCGCCCTTGTCGCCTGCGGCAATTCCGAAAGCGCCAAGGAAGAGGCGTTGGCCGACAGCGTTGAAATGCCGGCCGAAGAAGCGGTGCAGGATGTCGATGCCACGCCTGCCCCCGATGCTTCTGGCGCGGCCGGGGCCGAAGCCGCCAGCAGCCCGGCTGCCAAGCAGTAAGGCACCAATCGGGTTTGAAGGGCGGGCTTGCAGCGATGCAAGGCCCGCCTTTTCCTTTTGCGCAAGCACGCTATCATGGGCCGATGCGCGCACTTGTCCCTGCCCTGATGCTGCTGGCGCTGGCCGCTTGCTCCGACAAAACCCGCACCGCCGGGGGCGTGAGCGAAGGCGAGGCCGAAGCGCTCGATGAAGCGGCAGAGATGCTTGACCAGGGCAGTGCCCCCCAAGTCCAGCCGCGCCAACCCTTACCCCAGCCCGCGCCCTCCAAGCCCAAGCCCGCCGGTTGATTTTCCGCGTGGCCGCCGTAAGGCTGACTTAAGCGATCGGTTAAACGAGAGGATTCGCGGGCCATGGGCATGCTTGAAGGCAAGGTTGTCGCGGTTACCGGCGCAGGGCGCGGCGTGGGGCGCGAGATTGCGCTGCTCTGCGCCAAGCACGGCGCGGCGGTGGTGGTCAACGATCCCGGCGTGGGCGGCGGCGGCGAGGGCGGCGGCGGCGAGGGCGGCGATGCGGGGCCAGCTCAGGAAACCGTCAACGACATTATCGCTTCAGGCGGCAAAGCGCATGCCAACCTGGCCTCGGTCGCCGATCCGGCGGGGGCGACGTCGATCATCGAGGATGCGGTCCAGCGCTTTGGCCGGATCGACGCGGTAGTCAACAACGCCGGAATCCTGCGCGATGCAATCTGGCACAAGATGAGCTTTGAAGACTGGCGCGCGGTGATCGACGTGCACCTGGGCGGGGCCTTCCTGGTTTCCAAGGCCGCCACCCCCTACTTCCGTGAGCAGCAAAGCGGCAGCTTCATTCACTTCACCTCGACCTCCGGCCTGATCGGCAATATCGGGCAGGCAAACTATAGCGCCGCCAAGCTCGGCATTGTCGGCCTGTCGCAATCGATCGCGCTCGACATGGCCCGCGCGGGCGTGCGCTCCAACTGCATCGCGCCCTTCGCCTGGAGCCGGATGACCGCCTCGATCCCGGCCGAAACGCCCGAACAGAAGGAGCGGGTCGAACGGCTCAAGACCATGAGCGCCGACAAGATCGCGCCCTTGGTGGTCTACCTCGCCTCCGATGCGGCGCAGGGCGTGACCAACCAGATCTTCTCGGTCCGCAAGAACGAGATCACGCTCTATAACAAACCCCGCCCGGTCCGCTCGATGACCAAAGTCGAAGGCTGGACCCCCGAGGCGATCGCTGCCGAGCTGATCCCCAGCTTCAAGCCCAGCATGGCCCGCGGCGACGAGGTTTCCGCTCACGTCTTCCCCTACGATCCGATCTGAGGCGCTCGCATATGGACCAGGATGTCTTCGAACAATTCATCGAACAGCTGCGCCGCTATGTCCGCGAGCGGCTGATCCCGGCCGAGGAGCAGGTCATCGCCGAGGACCGCATCCCGGACGACATCCTGCAGGAAATGCGCGAGATGGGGCTGTTCGGGATCACCATCCCCGAAGAGTTCGGCGGGGCCGGGATGACCATCAGCCAGTACATCGCGACGGTAAAGCAGCTGAGCTATGCCTCGCCCGCCTACCGCTCGACCGTGTCGATCAACATCGGGATGACCGGCAGCGCGATCAAGAATTACGGCACTCCCGAACAGAAAGCCGAATGGCTGCCGCGCATCGCCAGCGGGGAAATCGCCTGCTTCGGCCTGACCGAACCCGGCAGCGGATCGGACAGCGCGGCGATGCAGACCACGGCCACGCGCGATGGCAACGGCTATCGTCTGTCGGGCACCAAACGCTACATCACCAACAGCCCGCATGCCAAGATCGGCCTGATCATGGCGCGCACCAACAAGGAAGCCCTGCCCAAGAACGCGCACGTCTCCGCCTTTATCGTCGATATGACCACGCCGGGGATCACCATCGGCAAGCCCGACAAGAAGATGGGCCAGGCCGGCGCGCATATCGCCGACGTGATCATGGACGATGTCTATGTGCCCGGTTCGGCGCTGGTCGGCGGCGAGGAAGGGCGCGGCTTTCAGATCGCGATGCAGAGCCTCGACAATGGCCGGCTGTCGGTGGCGGGGATGAGCGTCGGCATGGGCCGCCGCGCGCTCGATACCGCGATCCGCTATGCCACCGAACGCAAGGCCTTTGGCGAGCCGATCGCCAATTTCCAGCTGATCCAGGCCATGCTCGCCGACAGCGAGGCTGAGCTCTACGCTGCCGAATGCATGGTGGCCGACGCCTGCGCCCGCGCCGATCGCGGCGAGAACGTGATGCGCAAAGCGGCGGCGGCCAAGCTGTTCGCCAGCGAAACCTGCGGGCGCGTGGTCGATCGCTGCGTCCAGGTGTTCGGCGGCGCGGGTTACCTCGCCGAATACCCCGCCGAGCGGTTTTTCCGCGATGCGCGCATTTTGCGGATCTACGAAGGCACCAGCCAGATCATGCAGCTGCAGATCGCCAAGCACTTGCTGCGCGAATTCGCGGCTGAAGGCGCGGTGTGGTGATCCTCTACCGGCCATTACTCCCCTCCCCGGCGGGGAGGGGTCGGGGGTGGGGGCTCGACGCTGGCGTAGAACCCCCATCCCAACCCTTCCCCAACGGGGAAGGGCTTCGCTTGCAGCTTATCGATGTGGTCCCCCTCCCCATTTTGGGGAGGACCTGATGTACGACCTGCTCTCCGGCCTGAAGATCGTCGAGGTTTCCAGCTTCGTCGCCTCGCCCACCGCCGGGCTCTATTGCGCGCAGATGGGTGCCGAAGTGGTGCGGATCGACCACAAGGCGGGCGGGCTCGATTACGACCGCTACATGATGACCTCTGAGGGCCGCTCGCTCTCGTGGGAGAACCTCAACCGCGCCAAGAAAAGCTTGGCGCTTGACCTGAACTCCGCCGAGGGCCGCGAACTGGCGGCGGAAATGGTTCGCAAGACCGGGCAGATGATCACCAACCTGCCGCTGAACAGCTTCCTCAGCCATGAGAAGCTGGCGGTGGGCCGCGAAGACCTCGTCTCGGTGCGGATCATGGGTTGGCATGACGGGCGTCAGGCGATGGACTTCACGGTCAACGCAGCTTCGGGCTATCCGCTGATGAACGGGCCGGAGGAATGGGACCCGAAGACCGCGCCGCCGGTCAATCAGGTGCTGCCCGCCTGGGATTTCATCACCGGCGCCTACTGCGCTTTCGCGCTGCTGGCGGGTCTGCGCCACCGCGATGCCACCGGCAAGGGCGTCGAAATGCGCGTGCCGCTGGGTGATGTCGCGATCGGGACCATGTTCAACGCCGGAGCGGGAGCCGAAATGCTCTATCGCGGGGCCGACCGCGAGCGGCTGGGCAATGCGATCTGGGGCGCGTTCGGGCGCGACTTTCTGAGCCGTGACGGCAAGCGTTTCATGGTCGCCGCGCTGACCCCCAAGCAGTGGAAAGCGACGGTCGAGGCCTTTGGACTGGCCGGGGAAGTGGCCGCACTCGAAGCCGAACTCGGTGTCGATTTCGCCGCCAGCGACCATCACCGCTTCGTCAATCGCCACCGCCTGTTCGCGCTGTTCCAGCGCGCCGCCGACCAGTTCGACTATGCCGATCTGGCCGAGCGGCTGGGCCAGGCCGGGGCCACCTTCGAACGCTATCGCACGATGTACGAAGCCGCGCAGGATCCGGACCTCGTCACCAACAATCCGCTGTTCGGCCCATCCCCCGCCAACCCCAGCGGCTTCGCCTATCCCGCCACGCGTTCGTTCGCCAATCTGCCCGGTGAGGCAGCAGGCGATCCCAAGCCCGCACCCTACCTTGGCGAACACAGCGAGGAAGTGCTGGCGGAACGGCTGGGCCTCTCCTCTGGCGAGATCGCCAAGCTGATCGATCGCGGGATTGTAGCGACGTCCGACAAGGACAAGAAATGAACACCCCCAAGCTCCGTTCGCATCGAGCGAAGTCGAGATGCCGCGCACAGGTGTCTCGACTTCGCTCGACACGAACGGAGGTAGGTTTGAGGACTTGATATGACCCAACTCCGCCGCGCTGCCATTGTTGCACCGATCCGCACGCCCGTCGGAAAATTCGGCGGGGCGCTGTCCGCGCTTACTGCCGGGCAGCTGGGCGCGACGATCCTCAAGGCGCTGATGGAGCGGACGAAAATTGACCCTGCGCGGGTTGACGACGTCGTTTTCAGCCAAGGTTACGGCAATGGCGAAGCGCCGTGCATTGGCCACTGGTCGTGGC
>PNJT01000128.1 GCA_013822005.1 Novosphingobium sp.
TTTCCTATGCCCACGGGCTTTCTTGAACATGCCAATATCACTGTCAGCGATCCTGACCGCTCCTCCCAATTGCTGCAGAAATTGTGCGGCTGGCACGAACGCTGGCGCGGGCCTTCGCAGCTGGGCGGTCGGACCATCCACGTCGGCGGCGAGCGGGATTACATCGCGCTCTACACCAACGAAGGCCGGGGCGGGCCCTATCCCAAGGGTGCGCCGCTCAATCACGTGGCGCTGGTGATCGACGATCTCGATGGCGCAGAGCGGATCGTCGAAGAGGCCGGTCTGATCCCCTTCAGCCACGGCGATTACGAACCCGGTCGGCGGTTCTATTTCTACGACTGGGACGGGATCGAGTTCGAGATGGTCTCCTATGATTAGTTCACGCAGAGGCGCAGAGCCGCAGAGAAGTTGCACCTGCGGCGAAGCCGCTTCTGGAATTTGACAGTGCAGCAAACCGCATCGTGAAGTGATTGAGGGGCCTTCGGCCTTCGAGCCCCTCTGCGCCTCTGCGTCTCTGCGTGAATCCAAAAATCACAACAGCTGCGCCTGAACACCACCCCCAGCCCAGCGCTCCGAAGTCTGGTCAACCGTCAGCGCACCCTCCCAGGTCCGGCACAGCGCCAAGGCATCCTCAGCCGTGCCCTCCAGCCAGTAACGCTGGGCGGCATGGCTGAGGATCAGCGGCATCCGGTCATGGACCTCGGCCATCTGCGGGCGGCCACCCACCATCACCAGCGTATAGACCGCGCCCCATTCGTCGCTGGGCCGCCACAGGCCGGCGACCGCGAAGACCTCTTCGCCCGGCAGGCCATACCAGGTGCGGGTCATCCGGCCCTTCTCACCCTCGGCCTCGGCCCACTGGCTGACCGGAACCAGGCAGCGGCGGTGGACGAAACTGTCTCGCCAGAAACCCGTCAGCAGCTTGTCCTCGCGGGCATTGGTCACCGGCTTGGGCTTGAGCGGCTGGCCCTGTTTGCCTTTCAACACCAGCGGGAACCCCCAATGCATCGCCCGCGCCTGCCCCTCGGCGACCACCAGTCCGGGGTAGCCGGGATAGACTTCGTGCGCGTAGTTGGCGGTCAGATCCGGCTCGACCTCGAACAATTTCGCCACTTCGGCGGTGCCCTTGGTCATGCGGTAGAGGTTGCACATCAGGCGTTCCCCACCACCCAGCAGGCCGCGGCAACCAGCAGCCCGGTTAGACGGTTCGCACGGAACCGGGCGAGCGCATTGTCGCCATCGCTATCATCCAAGGTCAACACCTGCCAAGCGAGGTGCACCGCCGCCGGGGCCAATGCCAGCAGCACCAGCCAGTCAGGCCGCAACAGCCAGAAGGCCAGCGCCCACAGCGCCACTGCCCCGGCATAAAACCCGGCCACCCCGGCCTTGAGGTGCCGCCCCAGCGTCAGCGCGGAGGACCCAATCCCCACCGAAGCATCATCCTCGCGGTCCTGGCAGGCATAGATCGTGTCATAGCCCACGCACCACAGCACCGCCCCGGCATAGAGCGCCGCCATGACCTCCAGCCGGTCTCCACGCATCGCGATCCAGCCGACCGGCGCGCCCCAGGTGAAGACCAAGCCCAGCCAGGCCTGCGGGAACGGCATGATCCGCTTCATGAACGGATAGGCCGCGACCAGGGCCAGGCTGCCCAGCGCGACCGCTTGCGCCTCCCAGCGCAATTGCAGCAGCACCACCAGCCCGATCAGGCACAGCACAACCAGCCAGACCCAGGCCGCTTGGCTACTCACCCGCCCGCTCGCCACCGGACGCAACGCAGTGCGCGCCACCTTGCGGTCGATATCGGCATCGACAATGTCGTTATAGACGCAGCCTGCCCCGCGCATCGCGATCGAGCCCAGCAGCAGCCAGCCGAGCAGCGCCCATTCTCCCTCCCCACCCGCCAGCAGCACCCCCCAGACGCAGGGCCAGAACAGCAACCACCAGCCGATCGGCCGGTCGAACCGGGCGAGCTGGGCAAAATCACGCAAGGGCTGCGGCAGCGCGGCGACCAGGCCCTTGTGCTGGCTGTCGGGGACGACTTCGGCGGTCATTTGGCTTCGTCTCGTCGATAGAACCGAACGCTTGGGCCGCCTGGACCACTGCTCAATGTCCAAAAAAACGGGCGGTCCATGGGCGATGTTTTCGAAGAGCTGGAAAGGGTGAGCGGCGGGATATTCATGGTACTGCCATGCCACAAGGCGGGCCTCTAGGACAGGGCGGACAAGCGGGACCCCGGGTCAAGCCCGGGGTGACGGAAAAGGAATTGAGTTCACTTTCCTCGTCACCCCGGGCTTGACCCGGGGTCCCGCTTTACTTGCCTCACTACACCGCGCTATCGCTCCCAGATGCCCGCCACCCCCGCCTGGCCGCCCAAGAGTGCCCCGCGCCTGTTCGTGGATCATGAATTGTCCGCAGGGGGCCATGTCACAGTCTGGGGCCCGCAAGCACATTACCTTTCCCGCGTGATGCGCGTCACCGATGGCGACGCTGTGGTGCTGTGCGACAATGTGACCGGCGAATGGGCCGCGCGGGTGCTGAGCGCGGGCAAGCGCGAAGTGCAGCTCTGCGCCGAAACGCTGCTCCGCCTGCGCGAGGAAGTGCCCGATTTCACGCTCTGCGCGGCGCTGCTCAAGAAGGACCGGTTCGATCTGGTGCTGGAGAAGGCCTGCGAGCTGGGCGTGGCGCGGATCCAGCCGGTGCTCACGCGCCGCTGCGTGGCTGACAAGCTCAACCTGGAACGCGCCCGCGCCATCCTGACCGAAGCCGCCGAGCAATGCGCCCGCACCGCGCTGCCCCTGCTGCTCGAACCGGTAAAGCTGGAAGCCATGCTCAAGCAATGGGACCCGGCCCGCGCGCTGTTCTTTGCCGACGAGGCTGGCGGCAAGGAAGCCTTGCGCCAATTCGGCACGCACCAGGGCCCCGCCGCGCTGCTGACCGGCCCCGAAGGCGGGTTCGACCAAGCCGAGCGCCAGGCCGTGCGCGCCCTGCCCCAGGCCCGCCCGATCACGCTAGGGCCCCGCGTGCTCCGCGGCGAAACCGCGGCCATTGCAGGCTGCGCGCTGTGGATGGGCGTGGCGGGTGACTGGGGGCGAACCCCGGACTGATACCTAGGCCGCAGTCAAACCGGCGTTAGCCACGTTGGCGGCACAAGGGCGGCATGATTGCTGCCACCTCGAAATCTGGCCTTGCCCAATGGCTTGCCCGGGCCGTACGCGCGCTTTTGGCGCTGGTCGGCCTGGCTTGTCTGGCAAGTCCCGCGCAGGCCCAATCGACCACCCGGTACACCAACAACACCACCGGCGCGATCAACGACCTGACTTGCGGATCGGCCCCGCTGATCCGCACTTTCAACGTCACTGGCAATGCCATCATAACCGACGTCCATATCGGCGTGGCCTTGACCCATACTTTTCGAGGCGACCTTGACATCACTTTGACCTCGCCCAGCGGCACGGTGGTTTCGCTGATGAGTCACACCGCCGACGATGGCAACAACCTGTCCGACCTGTTCGACGATGCCGCCGCCCAGCCAATTGCCAACCACGCGGTCAGCACCAACGATTCGACCGCAGCGGTCCCGTCTTATTCCCACTCGTTTCGCCCCACCGGCACGCTTTCCTCGTTCAACGGCCAGACTTCGGCAGGAACCTGGACCTTGTCGATCTGCGATGGCGTGAGCGCGGATACCGGCAGCTTTGCCCGCTCGGACCTCGATATCACCGGCAACACCTTGGCCGACCTGTCGCTGGCCATGACCCGGTCGAGCGCCACACCAACCTATGGCACCAATTTCACTTACACCCTGACCGCCAGCAGCACTGCCGCATCGAGCGCGACCGCCACCGGAGTGACCGTCCGCGATGTGCTGCCCAGCGGCGCGACTTTTGTCAGTTCGACCGGCACCGGAACCTACAACAGCGGAACCGGGGTCTGGACAGTCGGCAGCCTGGCGGCAGGTGCATCGGCCAGCCTGACGATCACCGCCACTGCCACTGGCCCGGTCGGCACTGTCGTGACCAACAGCGCGCAGATCACCGCCAGCTCGCATCCGGACCCGGATTCGACGGTCAACAACGGCATCACCACCGAGGATGACTACGCCAGCGCGGCAATCACCGTGGGGGCCAACACAATCAACTGCCCCACGGGAACCACCGCGACCGGATCGGGCTATGCCGCCAGCGGGACCAGCAGCCTGGTCGGCCAGATTTTCTGGCTCGACTGGAACTGCGGCATCACCATCATGTTTAACAAGGGCGCGACGATCAACAAGGCCTGGAGCCTGGGCGACGGGGTGGTGATTACCGGGCAGATCTCCAACCTGAGCGAAGACATTCGTCCCTACACGGTCGGCACCTGGGGCGGGGACACGCTGCAGAACCTGCATGCCGGGCTCAACCCGATCGGGCTGAGGAACAATATCGACGGGATCGACCCCGGCTTCTCTCTCACGCTCAGCGCGACGCTCAATTCCAGCCCGGTTTCGCTGCGCTATGTCATGGGCGATGCCGAGGATTCGAGCGGCCCATTCGAATCGATCGTCGCGACAACCAGCGGCACGGCCTGGCAGACGGTCGAGACCTATGGCTCGATCGGTGTCAGCTCGGCCGGATCGAACACGACGATTTCGGACACAGCGGATGCCGGGGGCGGGACAGCGGTGCTGGAAACCACAGCCACCAACCTGGCCCTCAACGTCACGCTCAATGGCGGCGGCGGCACGGCGGCGGCTTTCGGGATCCTGACCCCTTACGACTATTCCGATGCCCCGCTGACCGGGACCAGCTATGGCGCGGCCAATCATCGCACCGTCGCCGGCCTCAGGATGGGCAGCGCCTTCACGGCCGAGACCGGTGCCTATGACAGCCCGACCGCGTCGGCCGACAGCGACGATGCGGTCACTCTGCTCAACCTGTTCCGCGGCGTGGCGTCCAGCATCTCGGTGCCGGTGACCGGGGCGGGCAGGCTCAGCGCCTGGATCGACTATAACGACGATGGCGATTTCGGCGACGCGGGCGAACAGATCGCCAGCAGCGTCAGCGATGGCGGTTCGGGCGACAGTGACGGCGCGGTCAACGGCACGATCCAGCTGGTGCTGACCCCGCCCACGGGTGCCGCGACCACGCCGACAATCGCCCGGTTCCGCTTTTCCTCCAGCAGCGGCGCGGCCAGTTCGGGGCTGGCGGGATATGGCGAGGTCGAGGACTATCTGCTGACGGTAGGCTACCCCTCGCTGTCGGTCAGCAAGAGCTCGACCGTGCTCAGCGATCCTTCCAACGGCGCTGCCAATCCCAAGGCCATTCCCGGGGCCACGGTGCGTTACTGCGTGCTGGTGGCCAACACCGGCAATGCCAGCGCCAGCAGCGTTGCTCTCAGCGACACCCTGCCCGGCAATGTCAGCTATGTCGCGGGCAGCCTCAAATCGGGGACCGATTGTTCAGGCGCCGCGACCGTCGAGGACGACAATTCGACCGGCGTGGATGAGAGCGATCCGTTCGGCGCTTCGGCCAGCGGCAGCACTGTGCTGGGCACCGCGCCCAGCCTTGGTGCGGGTTCAAGCTATGTCCTGACCTACAACGTGACTATCAACTGACAGTGCAAAAATTTGTTGGCGCGGGGGCGAGCAAACCGATAACTCCCCGCCATGAGCACGAGACAGGTTTCAGATCGCAACGATCCGGTGATCGAAAGCCGCGACCAGCTGGTCGCCCCGATGATCAAGGGCGAAAAGCCCAAGGAGCGTTGGCGGATCGGCACCGAGCATGAGAAGCTGGTCTACTGCACCGGCGATCACCACGCCCCTTCCTATGACGAGCCCGGCGGGATCCGCGACCTGCTGGTTGCGCTGGAAGACTATGGCTGGAAGCCGGTGATCGAAGGCGGCAACATCATCGCGCTGTCGGGCAGCGATGGCGCGGTCAGCCTGGAGCCGGCCGGGCAGCTCGAACTGTCGGGCGCGCCGCTCGAAACGCTGCACCAGACCTGCGCCGAAACCGGCCGTCACCTCGATCAGGTCAAGACCATCGGCGTCAAGACCGGCAAGGGCTTTCTGGGGCTGGGGATGTGGCCCGACAAGCGCCGCGACGAGCTGCCGATCATGCCCAAGGGGCGCTATGCGATCATGCTGCGGCATATGCCGCGGGTGGGCAGCCTGGGGCTCGACATGATGCTGCGGACCTGCACGATCCAGGTCAACCTCGACTATTCGAGCGAGGCCGACATGGTGCAGAAATTCCGCACCAGCCTGGCGTTGCAACCGCTGGCCACCGCGCTGTTCGCCAATTCGCCGTTCACCGAGGGCAAGCCCAACGGCTACCTCTCCTATCGCAGCCATATCTGGACCGACACCGACCCGCACCGCACCGGCATGCTGGGCTTCGTCTTCGAGGACGGGTTCGGCTATGATCGCTACGTTGAATACATGCTCGACGTGCCGATGTATTTCGTGTTCCGCGACGGCAAGTACATCGACGCCGCGGGGCAGAGCTTCCGCGATTTTCTGGTCGGAAAACTCCCCGCACTGCCGGGCGAATTGCCGACCGAAAGCGACTGGGTCGATCACTTGTCGACCGCTTTCCCCGAAGTGCGGCTCAAGAGCTTCCTCGAAATGCGCGGCGCCGATGGGGGTCCGTGGAACAAGATCTGCGCGCTGCCCGCCTTCTGGGTGGGGCTGCTCTATGACCAGGGCGCGCTCGATGCGGCGTGGAACCTGGTCAAGCATTGGGACATGGAAGGGCGCGAGGCGCTGCGCGCGGCGGTGCCCAAACTCGGTCTCGACGCGCCGATCCCCGGCGGCGGCACCTTGCGCGACATTGCCGGTGAAGTGCTGGCGATCAGCCGCGCAGGCCTCAATTCGCGCAGCCGTTTGAATTCGATGGGCGATACCGAGGCCGGGTTCCTTGGGCCGCTCGACGAGATTGTCCGCACCGGCAAGGTTCCGGCGCAAGTCCTGCTCGACAAGTACCACGGCGAATGGAGCGGCGATATCAGCCGCGTCTATGAACTGAGCTTCTGATGATCGTCGTGGTCGGCCAGTTCCGCTTTCCGCCCGAGCGGATGGAAGATGCCCGCCCGGTAATGCGCCGGGTGATGGAAGCGAGCCGGGCCGAATACGGCTGCATCGAATACAATTACGGCGAGGACGTGCTCGATGCCGGGCTGATCCGGGTCAGCGAGATCTGGGAAAGCCGCGAGCAGCTCGCCGCGCACATGCAGACCGCGCATATGGCCGCCTGGCAGCGCGAGCGGACTGAGCTGGGCCTGACCGGGCGCAGCATCATGGTGTTCGAAGCAGGCGAGGGAGCGCCGCTCTAGGGCACTTCCCGACCATTCTGGGTCATCGTGACGGAGTCTATTATGGTTCAATGCAAGGAAGAATGGCGCAGGAATATGTCTATATTTCAAGACATT